>JANORI010000283.1:0-3028 GCA_031415235.1 Acidobacteriota bacterium
GTACGCCGAAGGCCGACTGGGCCCAGCGGTCGTGCCGCTGGCCTCGGTCGGACGCATCATCGCCATCGGTTCCGATCGCATGATGGCCGCGGTGAAGGACGCGCGCCACGGAGTCCTCGAGCCGCATCTGCAGCCCGGGCATGTGGCGATCGGCAGCATCAACTCGCCGATGCAGTGCATGATGAAGGAAGTGTGCGCGCAGTGCCTGCAGCGCCACGTGGATCCGGTGACGGGCCGCGAGGAATTCGTGTTCTCCTGCTACAACCAGGACCAGGAGCTCGACCGCGTGGACTTCGTCAATCTGCGGGCGCGTCTCAAGCAGAACAGCGTGCAGGAGAAGCTCACGAACCTGTGGCTGGCGCACGTGCTCGAGCAGGCCCCGAAGACCCTGACCCACGTGTAACCCACCGACTGCGGCGGCTGCTCGACTGACCGGGTGTTGCCCGCCAGTCACGTCATTGACGGCCCCTGCTGGTCCCGGGGCCGACCAGTCCTCGTTCGCGGTCGTGGGCCGACCCGCTCGTGACCGGGTGCCTGCCGTTTCAGGCGCTGACGCTCCCCGAGCTCATCTCGGGCAGATGTTTGACCGTGTCACCGTGGTTCGAGCGCCGCGACGGCGGCGCCGACGAGGCCCGCTTGCTCGTTCAGGATGACGTGCACCGGCATCTCGGCGAGCAGGTGGGCCATGGGAGCCTTGTCGCCAAACGCCTCCAGAAAGAGCCCCTGCCGCAGCGCCGGCAGGATCTTCGGTGCGATGCCGCCGCCCACGTAGAGCCCGGCCGATGCCACCGCCCGCAGCGCCAGGTTGCCCGCCTCCGCGCCATACGCGCCGACGAAGATCCTCTGAGCCGCGACGCACCGGGGACACGCCTGGGCGCCTGCGCGCGATACGCGCGCAGCCGCGCCTGGGGCGTCGAGGTCGCCGGCGGCGGCGCAGCGCACGGCGCCGTGGGTGTGGCGCGCGACGTTCACCAGGCCTGGGCCGGATACCACCCGCTCGATGTCCACCCGGCCGAATCGCGCCCTGAGTGCCGCCACGAGCGCCAACTCCTCGTCGGTGCGCGCCGCAAAGTCCGCGTGGCCCGCTTCCGATGGCACCGGCCGCATGCGGCCGTCGATGCGGTGCAGGATCGCCTCGCCCAGACCCGTGCCCGCCGCGATGAGCGCGGCGTTGCCGGTGCGCGAGGGACGCCCAGCCTGTAGCGTGTGCAGTTCTTCCTGGTGCAGCACCGTGACCGCATGCGCCATGGCTTCGAGGTCGTTCAGCAGCCGCACGTCGGCGACGCCGGTCGATTCGGCGATCTCGGCGCCGCTCACGCGCCACGGCACGTTGGTCATGGTGGCGACGCCGTCGACAATCGGCCCGGCGACGCCGAGCGACACCACGCTGACGTGCGGATCGACCGCGCCCACGGCAGCATGCAGCAGGTCGGGCAGGCCGGCGAAGTCGAGCGTGCGCATCGTGTGCACGTCGATGAGGTGCGGGCGCGGCCGTGCGCGCTCGAATATCCCCACGAATGTCTTCGAGCCGCCGACGTCGGCTGCGAGCATCATCGACGTATTCTACGCACTCTGCCGAAGATGCGTTGACAGCGCGCCGTCAATTCGCCATCTTGGACGTATCGATGTCAGCTGAACCCAGCGATTCTCCCGCTCCGCCGCTGGCGGCCGTGTCGTCGCCGGGCGCCCGCGACGTGCTGGGAATGTATCCTGCGCTCCGGGAAGACCACGTTCGCTACCTGCAGAAGTGGGGATTCATCACGCCCACGCTGCGCGGGAGCGGCGGCACGCAGTTCTCGTTCCAGGACCTGGGCCTGCTGCGGCAGATTCACGGCGAGCTGCAGAAAGGTGTGGCGTTCCGCGCGGCGCTCCGCGATCTGCTGGCCTCGAGGGAGGGGCAGCTTGCGTTTGACTTCCGCCTCGATGCCGAGCCGGCGCGCATCATCGCGCTGACCCGCAAGCAGCCGCCCGCGCCGATGGCCAAGTCGACGGCAGCCGACGTGACGCTTGACGGCACACACCCGCTCTCGGGTGGCGAGCAGCACTTCCTCGAGGGCTCGCTGCTCGACGACGGCACGCCCGAACGGCAGCAGGACGCGGCCCGCGCCTACCGCCGCGCGCTGCACGACGAGCCCGACCTGGTGCCGGCCCTCATCAATCTGGCGAACATCCGCTACGCGTGCGACGACCTGCCCGAGGCGCAGGCCATGTACGAGCGAGCCATCCGGCTCGACGACAGCTTCTTCGAAGCACACTTCAATCTGGGCAACATTCACCACGATCTGGGCCGTCACGCGGATGCGGTCGAGTACTACCGGCGCGCGCTCTCGTTCAACGGCCAGTATGCCGAGGGGCATTTCTATCTGGCGGTCACGCTCGAAAAACTCGGGCGCTCGTCGGAGGCCCGGCAGCACTGGCGGGCGTACCAGTTCCTGGCGCCCGACGGCGAGTGGGTCGATCTGGCGAAGGAATTCGGCGACGAGCCTCCGCCGCGCTGAGCGCCGCCGCCAGCGGGTCACGGCTCCGGTGGCAACGACTCAGGAATTCCAGCGATACGGCGCTTCGGGCGCTGGTCGCGGCTTGGGCACGCGTTTCGCCTTGTAGTAGCTGCAGTCGCCGCACCACGAGTCGGGATTGAAGCTCGACGCGCCCGCCATCGGCAGCACGTCGCGATGCCCGCAGCAGGCCGGCGCATCGCCCTCGGCCGCGCGCTGCCACCGGCACGAGTTGAACTTCGTGTGCGACGGCGAGAGTTCGACCGCCGGCACCGCGGGGGGCGGCGGCGTGTCGCTAGGCCATCGTGAGTCCAAGTGCGGCCACCATCGCGCGCCATTCGCGCTTCTGTTCGGGCGCCACGAGCGTCAACGCCCGTCCGCTCGAGCCCGCACGGCCGGTGCGTCCCACCCGGTGCACGTAGCTGTCCTTGGTGTCGGGAACCTCGAAGTTGACCACGACGGCGATGCCGTCGATGTCGAGCCCACGGGCAGCGATGTCGGTGGCCACGAGCACGGGATGCAGGCCCGACCTG
>JANORI010000284.1:0-1603 GCA_031415235.1 Acidobacteriota bacterium
GAAGTTGCCGATACGCACCACCACCAGATCGTGCGACGGGATGATCCACACCTGCTGGCCGCCGGCGCCGTTCATCGAGTACGCCTCTTTCGGAATCGGCCAGCCGCCGTCGCCGTTGATCCAGAAGAAGCCGCCGTAGACCGGCCGCTCGTCGGCCACCCAGGCGGGCGCCAGAGTGCTCACGAAGTCGTTGTAGTTCTCGGGCAGCAGGCGCTCGCCGCCGGGCGCCACGCCGTCGTTCAGGTAGAGATTGCCGAGGCGCGCCCAGTCGCGGCCCGACATGTACTCGTAGCCCTGCGTGAGGAAGTTGCCCGACGGATCGGTTTCCATCACCATCGTGCGCACGCCGATCTTGTCCCACAGCGCGCGCTGCGGATACGAGTGGTAGTCGAGCTTCAACTTCTCGATGCCCAGCCGGTTCAAGTAGTTGGTGAGCACCGGGTCGGTGTTGCGGTAACGGCCCACGGAGTTCGGCGGCCACTGCTGCGGCCGCGTCGCCGCGTATTTGAAGGCGTTGCCGGCGTCGGTGTAGAGGTAGAGGTGATCCGGGTAGGGCCCCTTGGGGTCGTAGTCGGGGTCGGACGGGCTGATGATGCGGATGCCACTCGACATCCGCAGGATGTCCTGAATCTTGATCTGCGCCCGCGGGTCGTTCGGCTGCACCTGCCACTCGGGCACCGGCGCCGCCTGGTCGAGCGTGTAGACCCCCTTGTGGATGAGCGTGCCCATGATGGTGGAGGTCACGCTCTTGCCCATCGACCAGCTCTCGAGCGGCGTCGTCGGCGTGATGCCCTCGCCGTAGCGCTCGGCGATGATCCGGCCCTTGTAGCTCACGACGAACGCGGTGGTCTCTGCTTCGGGCAGGGCATAGGCGGCTTCCACCGCGGCCTTCACCTTCGCGTCGTCCACGCCCTCGGGCAGCGGCGTCGTGGGCATGCGGTCGCCCATCGGCCACGCCTGCGTGCTGGCGGCAGGCAGGTTCGGCTTCACGGGCTTGGGTGTGAAGTCGAGCTTCTCGGTGCCTTCCGGATAGGTCACGCAGCCTTGGCCGTTGGTGTAGACCGCGGTGCGTACGGTGCCGTTCGGCAGCGTGATGCTCACGGTCTTCTTCACCGTGTCGACGACCGGCTTGCCCACCTTCGTCCGTTCTTCGTAGGGCGCGCTGAAGTAGCCCACGTGTTCGGCGGCGAAGTCGATGTCGTAGCCGGTGATGAACACCGCCGAGCACATCGTCTTGGCGAAGCCCGACGTGTGGTGCGAGAGCGCGTCGCCGGGCACCGGTTCGTAGGTGGTGGGCAGCTCCAGCGCCTTGGCGCGCGCAATCAGCTTCTCGTCGGCCGCAACGGCCGGGTCGACCGGCGCAGGAGCGGCCGCCGGCGCGGGGGCGGGTTCTGGGGCGGCGTTGCAGCCCAGGCCCGCACCGCCGACGAGCACCAGGAATACTGCGGCAATTCGCGCGTTACGTGGCTCGAGCGGTCGAATCGTCATCACACGCACCCCCTCACAACCGGGGAAGTCTACACCGATGTGACATCGCGCGCCCTCGCCGTGTCTCTTCTTCAGTGCTGGCGACAATCAGCAGTGCCGGTCGCAATGGATGAGC
>JANORI010000285.1:0-15655 GCA_031415235.1 Acidobacteriota bacterium
GCCGACCGCGCCTTCGGACTAGGCGCCGACTCGGGGGGAGTGGTCAAACACCATCCGCGGATATTCGACGTCCATCAGCGGGCTCGACAGCACGAAATCCGCCGTGGCGCGGTTGCAGGCGACCGGCACGTTGTACACCACGGCGATGCGCAGCAGCGCCTTGACGTCGACATCGTGCGGCTGCGGTTCGAGCGGATCCCAGAAGAACAGCACCAAGTCGATGCGGCCCTCGGCGACGCCCGCGCCCACCTGCTGGTCGCCACCGAGTGGGCCGCTCAGGAACCGCGTGACGTGGAGTCCCAGCTCAGTGGCGAGCAGCGCACCCGTCGTGCCGGTCGCAAACAGTTCGTGGTTGCCGAGCGTGCCTACGTTGTACGTCGCCCAGTCCAGCAGGTCGAGCTTGCAGTTGTCGTGCGCAATCAGAGCAATGCGTTTGCGCTGGCCCATCGGCAAGCTGCTGTAGGCGTCGCGTTGGGCGGTCTTGGGGAGAGGCGGCATGACCTCAGCATACGTGCCGCATGCAACCGGACGGTGACGGTCCGTCGCGTGTCGCCGCCCGGGTCGGTACCTGGGTTCCGCCGGTCGCGCGGAGACCGGCGTCCTCCAGGACGCGCCTAGCCGCGCTCCGTCCAGCCTTCGTCGCGCAGGCTCGACATCTCGATCGCGAACGAACGCCGGGCACGTTCCACGCGATGCCAGTCGGTGTAGACCTCGTCGCGCACGACACGGCTGTCGGCATGTTCCGTCACGTGCCAACCGTCAGCATCGAACGAGATCGCGTAGCGACGAGTCTGGGCGTCTTTCTGTAGCGTCTTGGAAAAGTTCATCATGGCGTCACGTGCGCGCTTGCGCAGTCCCATCGTGCCCCGGCTGGGTACCGCCGCCGTGTAAACTTTCTATGACGAATCCGATCCCCATGTGGTCGATCTTGACCGTAACCCCTGCATGCCCAATCAGATGCGGGACACGCGCGGTCAGCGGACGACGACCGTCAGCGCCCCGGCGTGTACGCGGGCGTCGAGCGGACCCGCCAGCATGGCCGGCTCGCCGTCGAGATGCACGTCGAGCCGGCCGGCAGTGGCAATGCGCGCGCGCGTAAAAGTGCTCATACGCAGGCCGCCGCCAGGCGTCAGGCGCCCGGAGAAGAACGCCGGCACGCGCGTCATGACGCGCCACAACGGCTGGTCCTCGACGATCACCAAATCGAGACGGCCGTCGTCGAGCCGCGCCGACGGCGCGATGCACCCGTGACTGCCGTACTGGCGCGAGTTGGCCATGGCGATGAACAACATCCGGCCGGTCGACGTCTCGCCGTCAGACTCCACGTCGTATCCCTCCGCCTGGTACCGCAGCAGCTCCTGCGCGCCGAGCCGCAGGTAGCTCCGCAGGCCGCGCCGGCCCTTGCGCGCGGCAAACGCATGCGCGACCCGCGCATCGAGACCCACGCCGGCCACATTGAAGAACAACTGACCGTTGATCTCGCCCGCGTCGATACGGCGGCGGCGGCCGGTGCCCGCCAGCGCCAAGGCGGCTGCAGCATCGAGGGGCACGCCAAGCTCGCGCGCCAGGCCGTTCCCCGATCCGGCCGGCACCAGGGCCATCGCGACCGGCCCAAATGCCAGCGCGCGCGCGACTTCGTTCATGGTGCCGTCGCCACCCCAGGCCACCACCAGTTCGACGCCACTGCCGGCAGCCTCGCGCGTGACCTCGGTGGCATGTCCCGGACCGAGCGTCACCGTCACGCGCGCGTCGAATCCGGCCTGCTGGAGCACTCGGCCGGCCAATTCGACCTCGGCCGCGCCGCCGGGATACGCGCGCACGCCGGACACGGGGTTGATCACGACGAGGGCGCGGGTCATGGCGCCAACCCGCGCAACACCCGTGGCGTCAGAAACCACCGCAGCGTGCCGGGTCCACCGGGCATGGCGCGATCGACGTCGATGCGACACACGGCGCCCTTCTTGAACTCGATGGCCCGACGCGCGCCGAGCAGCTTCGCGGCCAACTCGCCAAGGTCCGGCTCGTGGCCGACCAGCGCCACTCTCGACGTGCGGCGCGATGCTCCGGCATGGGCGATCACCATGGCCACGATGTCGGCAAACCGCCCACCAGGCGCCAGCGCGTCGGCCGTGGCCAGCGGTGGCCGCGGACGCAGTCCCTCGGCGAGCAACTCGGCAGTGCCGAGCGCGCGCGCGAGCGGGCTCGTCAGCACCAGGTCGAGGACGAGGCCGAACTCACGGAGTCCCGCCACACTGGCCCGCCACTGCTCGATGCCGTCGGGCGTGAGCGGCCGCGCGGCATCGTCGGGATAGAGCGGCCCTCGCTCGGCGGCCACCGCGTGCCGTACGAGGTACAACTCCAGCGACAGGGGCACGGTCGGGGTCACGCCGCGGACCGTGCGCCGGGCGCCGCGTTCGCCGACAGCGACGAGGATAGGGCGAGCAATGCCTTGCGACGGCTCATGAACGCGGCGTGCAACTGCCGACACTCCTGGTCAAGCGCGCCGGCCACTCCGGCCAGGTCCCTCGCCGCGGTACGTGACCGGGCCATGATCCGCAGCTGCACGTCGGCCAGGAGCGCGGCCAGCACGTGCAGGTCGTGGGCGCGTCCCAGCAGGTCCTGAATGACCCGCAGTTGCCGCAGTTGCGTCGAGACGCGCGAGCCCTGCGCGGCGCCGGCCGTCTCGAGCGCGTAGCGCAGCCGCTTGACCGCGATGCGCACCGCATGGAGACGGCCGGGCACATATACGCTGCCGACGCGGCCAACGGCCCGCTCGACGTCGCGAGCGCGTCGCACGACCCGAGCCTGGATCGCACCGACGGTCGCGTCCGTGGTCACGCGGGCGGCGCGGTCACCCAGTGCCGCGAGCTGCGCCGACATCCGCACGCGGCGGGCCGGCGTCAGCGTGGCTCGCGCCTTGCGCAGTGCCGTCGCCCGCTCTCGCTGCAGCCATTGCCGCGCCGCGTTCTGCGCCACCGCACTCACCTGGTGGGCCGTCATGGCCTCGTCGAAGTGGCCCGCCGCCACGTCGAGTTCACGCACAGACCCGAGCGCGCGTGTGACCCTGCGCACCTGCGTGCGCGCGCCGTGCTTCGGGCCATCGCCGTCGGCCGCGAGCACGGGCAGCACCTCGCGCAGGCGGCGCGACGCGACGCGCGCTTGATGAACGGCAATCGGATCGCCCGCAAGCGCGGCGGCCAGTACGTCGGTGAGCGCGGCGACTCGCGGGGCAAGGAGCGTGTGAATGGATATGCGTCGTGCCATACTGGACGGCACCTGGGGGCGTGCCGGCGTCGAGTGCCGCCCATTATAGTCGCCACCCGCCCATGCGCCTCGCCGCCATCGACATCGGCACGAACTCGGTCCACATGATCGTGGTGCGCGTACGCCCCGACTTCTCGTTCGAGGTCATCGACCGGGAAAAAGAGATGGTGCGCCTGGGCGTCGGCGGCCTCGACGGGCGCAAGTTGACGCGAGAAGCCATGGCCGCGGCGCTACAGGCGCTGGGCAAGTTCGAGCGGCTGGCCAGGTCGCACCAGGTCGACGAAATCCTTGCGGCCGCCACAAGCGCCACGCGCGAGGCCGAGAACGGCGGCGACCTGCTGGCGGCCATCGAGGATCAGACTGGCATTCGTCCCCGCATCATCACCGGCACCGAGGAAGCGCGCCTGATCCACCTGGCCGCGGTCTACGGAGTCGATACGCCGAAGCCAGCCGTCGTCATCGACATCGGCGGCGGCAGTGTCGAAGTCACGCTCGGCGCCGGCGACGAGGTGCGGTTCCTGCGCAGCTTCAAGCTGGGTGTGATCCGCCTCTCGGAGCACTTCGTGACCTCGGACCCCCTCAGCCGGCGCGACGAGCGCAAGATGCTCGCCTACATCGCCGACCAGACCGACCGCTACCTGGGGCATATCGTCGATGCGGGCTTCGATCGGGTCATCGGCACGTCGGGCACCATCCTTTCGCTTGGATCGGTTGCCGCGGCCCTCGACACGGGCGTGGTGCCGGCCGAGGTGCGCAACCTGCGAGTCGCGGCCAAGGCCATCCGCAAAGTGCGCAAGCTCGTGTGCGACCTGCCGCTCGACCGTCGCCTTCACATTCTCGCGCTCGACCCCCGGCGCGCCGACCTCGTCGTGGCCGGGGCCGTCCTGCTCGACGCGCTGCTGAAGCGGCTCGGCGCCAAGGACATCACGCTCTGCGATCTCGCGCTGCGCGAGGGCCTCGTCCTCGATTTCATCCAGCGCAATCGCAAGCACATCCGCCAGGTGGACGAGATTCCCGACGTGCGCCGACGCTCGGCGCTCGAACTGGCCGAACGCTGCGGCTGGGAAGCGGAGCATTCTCAGCAGGTAGCGCGGCTTGCCCTGGCGGTGTTTGACGGCCTGCGCCAGGTGCACGGTCTCGGCGACCGCGAGCGCGAGTGGCTCGAGTACGCGGCGCTGCTGCACGACGTCGGCAACCACATCAGCTACGAGCGCCACCACCGGCATTCGTATTACCTCATCAAGAACGGCGACCTGCGCGGATTCGAGCCGGCCGAGATCGAGACCGTGGCGCTCGTCGCGCGTTATCACCGCCGCGCAGAGCCGGGCCGCGAACACGAAGGCTACCAGGATCTGTCCGGCGGGTCGCGACACGCGGTGCGCGTGCTGGGGGCGATCCTGCGGCTCTCCGAGTCACTCGATCGCAGCCGGCACTCGATGATTCGCGGGCTCACGGTCAACACGCGCGCCGACACGATTGCCCTCGAGCTCGAGGGTCGTGGAGACGCCGAGCTGGAGGTGTGGGCGGCCTCACGCCAGCTGGCACCACTCGAGCGCGCCATCGGCCGTCCCATACGCCTGCAAGCGCGCGTCGTCGACGAGGCCGATCAGGCGGAGGTGCGGGCGCCCTCACGGCGCGGCGTTCGGAGGCGGACCCGTACGACCAGTTAACGCGAAATTTACACGACGGAAACTGCGGCGAAATCGACCAGGGGATAGGCTACCGGCATGCGTCTATCCCGATTCATGTTGATGATGAGCGCCGTCGGCCTGGTTGGCTGCGGCGGCGCCCAAGGTGGTTCGTCGCCGCAGGGTCCGGCAGCCACCACTGTCACGCTCGATGGTTCGAGCACCGTCTTCCCGATCAGCGAAGCCGTGGCCGAGGAATTCCAGAAAGTCGCCCAGGGCGTCCGCGTCACTGTGGGCATCTCCGGCACCGGCGGCGGGTTCCAGAAGTTCTGCCGCGCTGAAACCGACATCAGCAACGCGTCGCGACCGATCACGGCCGTCGAATCCGCGGCCTGCGCCAAGACCGGGGTGGCCTTCGTGGAACTGCCGGTCGCCTACGACGGCTTGGCCGTCGTCGTCAACCCCAAGGCCACGTGGCTCGACTCGATCACGGTCGCCGAACTGAAGACCCTCTGGGCGCCCGAGGCGCAGGGGAAGGTGATGCGCTGGTCGCAGGTACGAGCCGGGTGGCCAGACCGAGAACTGCACCTCTTCGGCGCCGGTGTCGACTCGGGCACCTACGATTACTTCACGCAGGCGATCGTCGGCAGAGAAGGCGCGAGCCGCGGCGACTTCACGTCGAGTGAGGACGATAACGTGCTCGTGCAGGGCGTCGCCAGCGACGAACTGGCGATCGGGTTCATGCCCTACGCCTACTACATCGAGAACAAGGCCGCGCTGAAGCTGGTGGCCGTCGATGACAGCAAGCCCGACAACGGCGCCGGGCCGATCCTGCCGAGCGTCGAGACGGTCAAAGTGGGCACCTACCAGCCACTGTCGCGACCGGTCTTCATCTACGCCTCGGTCAACGCCCTCGAACGGCCCGAAGTCGCGCGGTTCGTCGACTACTACCTGACGCACGGCGGCGCCCTGGCCGAGGAAGTCGGATACGTGCCACTCGGCGAGCGCGGCTACGCGCTCGTCCAGGCCCACTTCAAGGCCCGCGCGATCGGGTCGGTCTTCGAGCACGCCGGTTCGCAGGTAGGTCTGACGATAGACCAGTTGCTTCAGCGCGAAACCAAGTAGGGCCAGCGCATGTCCACGCGTCGCGGCGAGCGGGCAATCGAGACCCTGCTGTTCCTGTGTGCCCTGCTGTCGGTGGGCACCACGGCCGGCATCGTCGTGGTGCTCGCGGTCGAGACGTTCGCCTTCTTGCGCGAGGTGCCGATTCTCGACTTTCTCACCGGCGCCGAGTGGACCCCGCTCTTTGCCAACCCGCGCTTCGGTGTGCTGCCGCTGCTGCTCGGCACCGCGCTCGTGTCGTCGATTGCCATGGCCGTCGCCGTGCCGGCGGGCTTGATGAGCGCCGTCTATCTCAGCGAGTACGCGCCCGATCGGGTACGGCGCGCGCTGAAGCCGGCGATCGAAATCCTGGCCGGTGTGCCGACGGTGGTCTACGGCTACTTCGCGCTCACGTTCGTCACGCCGCTCCTGCAACAGTGGCTGCCGGGGCTGAGCGGCTTCAACGCGCTCAGTCCCGGCATCGTGATGGGCATCATGATTCTGCCGCTCGTGAGTTCGCTGTCTGAAGACGCCATGCAGGCCGTACCGCGCGGCCTGCGTGAAGGCGCTTACGCGCTGGGCGCCACCCGGATGCAGACCGCCGTGCAGGTGGTGGTGCCGGCGGCATTCTCGGGGATCACTGCGGCCGTGATCCTGGCGGCGTCGCGCGCCGTCGGCGAGACCATGATCGTGGCCATCGCCGCGGGTCAGCAGCCGCGGTTCACCGTCAATCCCTTCGTGCCCATCGAGACGATGACCGCCTACATCGTGCAGGTCAGTCTGGGCGATACGCCGCAAGGCACGCTCGAGTACCGCACGATCTTCGCCGTCGGCATGCTGTTGTTCCTGTCGACCTTCGCGTTGAACCTCGTCAGCACCTGGCTGCGCGCCCGTTTCCGCGAGGAATACAACTAGTGGCCGTCGACCTGACGCCATCGCCGTCGAGCGCCGGCCGGCGGCGCGCCGACCTGACCTTCCAGGCCGCCGCGCTGCTCGTCCTGGTGGCCGCCCTGGCCGCTCTGGCGGTGCTCGTCGCCACGGTATGGCGCGACGGCGCCGACCGGCTCGACTGGCGTTTCCTGATCAGTTTTCCCTCGCGCCGCGCGGCGGACGCGGGCATCTTTCACGCGATCGTGGGCAGTTTCTACGTGATCGTGCTCACCGCTGCCATGGCGCTGCCGGTGGGCGTGGCGGCAGCGACATACCTCGAGGAGTACGGCGGCCGCAGCCGGTGGGCCCGCTTCATCGAACTCAATATCGCCAACCTCGCCTCCGTGCCGTCGATCATCTACGGCCTGCTCGGCCTGGGCCTGTTCGTACGGCTCATGGGCATGGGCCGCAGCGTGCTGGCAGGCGCGGCCACGCTGGCGTTGCTGGCGCTCCCCGTCGTCATCCTGTCCACGCGCGAGGCGCTGCGAACCGTGCCGTCGTCGATCCGCGAGGGCTCCTATGCGCTCGGAGCGACTAAGTGGCAGACGACTTGGCACCAAGTGCTGCCCATGTCGCTGCCGGGCATCATGACCGGGCTCATCCTGGCGCTGTCGCGCGCCATCGGCGAGACCGCGCCGCTCATCGCCATCGGCGCGCTGACCTACATTCCGTTTGCCCCCGACAGCATCTGGTCGGCCTTCACCGTGCTGCCGATCCAGATCTTCAACTGGGTCTCACGGCCACAAGTCGCCTTCAAAGAGAACGCGGCGGCGGGTATCCTCGTCCTCTTGCTCCTGCTGCTGACCATGAACGCCATTGCCATCGTGCTGCGCGACCGCTATCAGCGAAAGAGCCGGTGATGCCGACCGAGACTCGTCCCCTGCCGCCCGCCCTGTCGAGCCTGGTGCGCTCCGGCGCGCCGGCCGCCGACTCGGCGCCCGTGAAGATCGACGTCGATCGGCTCAACTTCTACTACGGTCAGAAGCGCGCGCTCGACGCCATCTCGATCAAGATCCATGCACACCGGGTCACGGCCTTCATCGGGCCGTCGGGCTGTGGCAAGAGCACGTTCCTGCGGACGCTCAACCGGATGAACGACATCATTCCCGGCGCGCGCGTCGAGGGCAAGGTCCTCATCGACGGACACGACGCCTATGCTCCGGGCGTCGATGTGGTGTCGCTGCGCCGCCAGGTCGGCATGGTGTTCCAGAAGTCGAACCCGTTCCCCAAGTCGATCTTCGAGAATGTCGCCTACGGTCTGCGCATCAACAACCTGGCGCGCAGCAAGGCGGAGCTGGCCGAGCGCGTCGAAGAGAGCCTGCGGTCTGCAGCCCTCTGGGACGAGGTCAAGGACCGGCTGCACGAGTCGGCCCTGGCCCTGTCGGGCGGACAGCAGCAGCGCCTGTGCATCGCCCGCGCGCTGGCCATCAAGCCCGACATTCTGCTGATGGACGAACCGGCCTCTGCGCTCGACCCGATCGCCACGCAGCGGATCGAGGAGCTCGTGTACGACTTGAAGACGGCGTACACCATCGTGATCGTGACGCACAACATGCAGCAGGCCGCCCGCGTGTCCGACCACACGGCGTTCTTCTGGCTCGGACGGCTGGTGGAATACGGCCGCACGGATAAGATGTTCACGGCGCCGGCCGAAACACTCACGGAAGATTACGTGACCGGCCGGTGCGGCTAGGGGGATGAGCGTGGAACGGGTCGTTCGGCACTTCCAGGAAGAGCTCGGGGTACTGCAGGAGCGTCTGCTCGCCATGGGCGGGTTCGCCGAGGAACGCGTGCGCGAGGCGGTGCTCGGGCTCGCCACGCGCGATGTCGCCGCGGTCGACCGGGTGCTCGACGGCGACGAGCCCATCAACGAACTGCATATCGAGATCGACGATCGCAGCTTCAAGCTGCTCGCCCTTCACCAGCCGATGGCCGCCGACCTGCGCGCCATCGTCGCCGCCGTCAAGATCAACACCGACCTCGAGCGGGTGGGCGATCTGGCCGTCAACATCGCCGAGGCCGCCAAGCGCTACCTGCTGCACGCACCGGTCAAGCCGCTCATCGACATCCCGCGGATGGGCGCCATCGCGCAGCGCATGCTGCGCGACGCGCTCGACGCCTTCGTACGCCGAGACACGACGCTGGCCGAGGCGGTGCTCGCCGCCGACGACGAGCTCGACGGACTCAAGTCGCAGATCTTCCGCGAGTTGCTCACCTACATGATGCAGGACGCGGCCAAGATCGAGCCCGCGCTCGACCTCATCCTGGTCTCGCGCCACCTGGAGCGCATCGGCGACCACGCCACCAATATCGCGGAAGACGTCATCTTCCTCGTGTCGGCCAGAGACGTGCGCCACCTGGGCTCGGGCGGCGGCGCGACCAGCGCTCGAGCCGAGTAACTCGCGCAGAGGACATGGGACCTATCTCTTCCGAGGATTGATCCATCCCAGTCGATGCCACGCCCAACTCCGCGGCCGCCCCGCAACTGTGAGACTGGAATACAATGAACCGGATGGAGCGACGAGCGGTGTGCGCCGTGTGCCGCATTCATCCGGTGGAGCTGCGCTGGAGACCGTTCTGCAGTCAGCGCTGCCAGCAGGAAGATCTGGCGCGGTGGGTCGATGGCACGTATCGGGTGCCGGGGCCTCCCGTCGACAGCGACGATCGACCCGACGACGATTTTTCCGTGTAGCGCGCGGTGCGCCGGTCCATCTGGCCGCCGCCAGTCCGTCCGAACCGAAAGCCCCGGGCCCCGAGTCCCAGTAGTTATGGCCGACACGCTGACGATTACCGACAACCGCACGGGCAAGACCTACGACGTGCCGATTACTGATGGCACCATCAAGGCGATGGACTTGCGGAAGATCAAGCAGGGTGCCGAGGACTTCGGCCTCAGCACCTACGACCCTGCCTTCATGAACACCGCGTCGTGCCGCAGCAAGATCACCTACATCGACGGTGACAAGGGCGTGCTGATGTACCGCGGCTATCCGATCGAGCAGCTGGCCGAGCACAGCACCTACCTCGAGACGGCCTATCTGATTCTGTTCGGCGAGTTGCCCACGGCCGGCGAGCTGGCCTCGTGGACCGACGAGATCACGATGCACACGATGGTGCACGAGAACATCAAGAAGTTCATGGAAGGCTTCACCTACGACGCCCATCCCATGGGCGTGTTCGTGAGCACCGTCGGCGCAATGTCCACCTTCTATCCCGACGGCAAGCAGATCTTCGACGCGGCGTCACGGCGCAAGCAGATCGTCAGGCTCATCGCGAAGGTGCCGACGATTGCTGCCTATGCCTATCGGCACAGCATCGGCCGCCCGTACGTCTATCCCGACAACGACCTGAGCTTCACTGGCAACTTCCTGAACATGCTGTTCAAGATGACCGAGGTGAAGTACGCACCCAACCCCGTGCTCGAACGCGCGCTCGACGTGCTGTTCATCCTGCACGCCGACCACGAGCAGAACTGCTCCACCAGCGCCATGCGCGGCATCGGCAGTTCGCACGTCGATCCCTACTCGGCGCTGGCCGGCGCGGCGGCGGCCCTCTACGGTCCGCTCCACGGCGGCGCCAACGAAGCCGTGCTGAAAATGCTCCAGGAAATCGGCTCGGTCGCCAACATTCCCGCGTTCATCAAGGGCGTGAAGGCGGGCGAAGGCCGCCTGATGGGCTTCGGCCACCGGGTCTACAAGTCGTACGACCCGCGCGCCCGCATCATCAAGCAGACGGCCTACGAAGTGTTCGAGGTCACGGGCACGAACCCGTTGCTCGACATCGCCCTCGAGCTCGAGCGCATCGCGCTTGAAGACGAGTACTTCATCCAGCGCAAGCTGTATCCGAACGTCGACTTCTACTCGGGACTCATCTACGAGGCCATGGGCTTCCAGATGGCGATGTTCCCGGTGCTCTTCGCCATCGCCCGCACCGTGGGCTGGGCGACGCAGTGGGAAGAGATGTTGCTCGACGACGACCAGAAGATCGCGCGTCCCCGCCAGATCTACACGGGCTACGCCGAACGCAACTACGTGCCCACGGCACAGCGCCCGTAGGCCCGCGCCTGTCGAGTCGCGACCGTCACGGAAGGCCGGTTCCCCAAGGGGCCGGCCTTCGTGTTACGTCTGGCCCGTTCGGAGGCTCGCTCGGGCCGTCCTAGGCAGCGCCCGTCGTGACGCCGCGGCCCGGCCCCAGGTAACGCGCCACGAGCACCGTGACGTCGTCGCTCTGCTGCGCGGCGCCAGCGAAGGTCTGCACGGCCGAGATGATGCTCTGCAGCAGGTCGTCGAGCGGCGCGTCGCGGTGCGTCACGGCCTCAACCGCGAGTCGCTCGTCGCTGAACTCGTCACCGGCCATGTTCAACGCCTCCGTCACCCCGTCGCTGTAGATGATGAGCACGTCGCCCCGTTCGAGCCGCGTCTCGGCATCGGCGTAGGTGGCGCTGCTGAAGAGCCCCACCGGCACGCTGCCCGAGTCAAGTGAGCGGACGCCGCTTCGTCCCACGACGATGGGCGGGTTGTGTCCGGCGTTGCAGTAAGTCAGCACGCCGTCAGGCGTGAGGGTGGCGAAGAACACGGTCGCGTAGCGCGCGTCGATCTGGCGTTTCAGCAGGCCGGTGTTCACGAGCTTCATGGCCGAGGCCGGAGTGCCGCCGCCCACCTGCGCCGAGAACAGGCCCTGGATCTTCGCGGTGAGCAGCGCCGCCGCCGGCCCCTTGCCCGCAACGTCACCGAGCACGACGCCGATTCCGCCGTTGTCCATGTCGGTGTATTCGAAGAAATCGCCGCCGATCGACCGCGACGGCAACGACGTGCCCATGGCCTCGAAGAAGTCGCCGTCGCGACGGCCCTCCGGCAGGAGCGAGCGCTGGATCTCTGCGGCGATGCGCAGCTCGTGCTCGATCTTGGCCTTCTCAAGCGTCTCGCGATACAGCCGCGCGTTTTCGATGGCGACGCCGGCTTCGTTGGCCAGCGTGTCGAGCGCGCTGCGCGTGGCCTGCGAGAGCAGCTGGCCCTTCTCGCGACTATCGAGGTACAGCACGCCGATGGCGTGCGCCTCGGGCGCCAGGTCGGGACGGTCAAGATAGCGCACGCGCCGCAGCGGCGTGCAGAGCACGTGGCGGATGCCGAGGGCGACCGTGCCCCGGTTGTCCTGCGCCAGGTCGCCGTCGAGCAGGTCGGCCACCACCTTCAACACCCCGGTGGCAAACACCTCCTCGGGGATCTTGCGGCTGGTGTCGAAGCGAGTGCCGGGCAGCGTGACACGCCCGCGCGCGCGCGCCAGCTTGATGTCGAGGGCGCGATCCTCGCCGGCCAGCATGACGAAGCCACGTTCGGCGCCGGTGACGCCGATGGCGGTGTCGAGCACCAGAGCCAGCACCTCGTCGAGCACACGGCCCGACCCCAGCGCGCGCAGCCCCTCGAGCAGGGTCGCCATCTGCCGGATGTCGCCCACGGCCGTGCCGGTCGAGGACGTCCCGGTCGACGACGGCGCGTCATCGGTCAGGAACGTGACTTCGGCACCACCCGTGCGCCCCAGTTGCACCTTGTCGCCGTGCTTCAGCCGGTGCTCAGTGACGGCCTCGCCGTTGACGAAGGTGCCGTAGCGGGAGCCGTGATCCTTGATCAGCACGTGCCCGTCGAGCTGCACGATCTCGGCGTGTTCGCGCGACACGTCGCTGCCGACCATCCGCACGTCGCTCTCGGTGCGGCGGCCAATGGTCAGCACAGGTTTGTCGATGGGGATGATGCGACGACCGAGGCCGTCGTTCACTTCGAGACGTGGTTCAGCCATGGGATCTCATCGATCATAAGCCCGATGCGGCTGGCGGCGCCAGACAGCCTCGCGCCTTCAGGCGCGGAAGCGCCACCATGCGCTGGCCGCAGCCCCGGCCACCGCGGCCAGGCCAGCCCAGCCGACCCACAGGACCACGCCGTCGGCGACCGCTGGCAGGTATGCGGCGACCGCGCCAGCTATGAGGGTGACAGCGACAGTGACGGCGCCGGTCGGACCGTGGCGCACCGGCGGCGGCGGCCTCGGATCGGCCGTCGCGCGCCCGCAGCGGTAGCAGATGAGCGCTTTGGCGGCAATGTCGGTATCGCAGAATCGGCAGCGCATGACTCGGGGGGCCTCATCGCGTGGGACCGTGCCTCAGCATACGCAATACTAGCGGCCGGAGCCACCGCGCAGATGATTCCCCTTCGCGACGTCATTCCCTCCCGAACCTGGCCCGGCCTGACTGTGGCCCTCGTCGCCCTGAACTCACTGGTCTACGTGCGCCAAATGGGCCTCTCCGACGGAGAACTCGAGACCTTCATCCGCACGTTTGGCCTCGTACCGGCCACCTTCAATTGGGGCGCCGTGTGCTCATCGATGTTCGTGCACGGCGGCTTGATGCACCTGGTGGGTAACATGCTCTATCTGTGGATCTTCGGCGATAACGTCGAGGACCGCATGGGCCACGGGCGCTTCCTGGCCTTCTACCTGCTGTGCGGTGTGGCCGCGGCGCTGGCCCAGACGTTCGTGTCGCCCGATTCGGGCGTGCCCATGGTCGGCGCTTCCGGCTCCGTGGCTGGAGTGATGGGCGCCTACTTCGTGCTCTACCCGAAGTCGCGCGTGCTCACGCTCTTCCCGTTCCCGCTCACGCTCATCGAAATTCCGGCCGTGTATCTGCTCGGCCTATGGTTCGTGATGCAGTTTGTGAATGGCCTGGGCTCGCTGGCGCCGCCAGCCGAAGGGCAGCTCGCCGGTGGGGTGGCCTTCTGGGCGCACATCGCCGGCTTTGCGGCAGGCGTGTTGCTGATCTTCCTGTTCCGGCGGCCCGAGCGCGGTCGCGTGGAGTGGTGGGGCGGACCGTCGGCCTAGATTCAGAGGCAGCGAAGGCGGCGTGAGGCATGCCGGAACGTCCTCGACGTCTGACCGAGCCGTAGTGCATGGGGACCGGCAGAACTCGCGGTGCTCAGAATTCGCCGTGAGGGATGCCTCACGCCGCCTCCGCCGCCCTCGTCGCTGCCGTCGTCGCGTGTCGCAGCGGTGCTCTCAGGAACGCTGGCGAATCTCGCGCGAGACGCGCGCCAGCTCGATCATGAGCCGCTCGAACTCAGCCGACCAGGTAGCCGGATCCGCCCCTGGCTTCTTCTGGATGAGCGCCTCGGCGTCGACCTCGAGCGCACGACGGCGGCCGATGAGCTCGCGCACCACGGGGTCCGCGCTCTCAGTCGCGCTATCGCGGTCGAGGTAGAGCGCCCGCGCCATCGTGCCCTGCGGGCCAGTGGCCGTGGCCTGCACACCTGCGCGCTCGGCGGTGTCGGTCAGAATCGCACGCTCGGTGGTGAGCTGCGCGCGCTCGGTGTAGTGACGGGCCACGCCGCCGCTCGCGGCGGCGAAGAGCTCCCAGATGGACGTGCGGCCGTTCTTGTCGAGATCTGCCGCGGCGTCGCCAAGCGCCTTGGCGAAGTAGTCTGGGAAGACGGTGGCGTAGCGCTGCGCGGGGGTTTCGGTGGCGGTGATGACGACGCGTCCCCGCTCGGCCAGCGCCTGGACGAACGGTGCGCTCGCCTCGGTGGTATTCACGACCACCATGCGGCCGGGCACGGTACCGAGCATCACGGACCAGTCGGCGGCCGTCAGGTCGGGACCTACCAGGTTGAACTTCGCCTGCGTGCCGTCGAATGTGCCGTGACCGAGCAGCACCACCAGGATCAGGTCGTCCTTCTGCGTCTGGCCCTTCAACGTCGTGAACGTCTTGCGCACGTTCTCGGCGGTGGCCGGCATGCCCGACTCGCGCGCAGTCTCGTCGACCAGTTGGAGAATCTGCGACGGCTGGAAGCCGAAGCGGCTGACGAGCGCCGACGACATCGCCTGCCGCCACCCGCCCAGCTGTACGGCGTAGTCTTGTCCGCCCGACGCGCCACTGACGATCACTGCCCAGCGTCCGTCGCGCGGGGCCGCCGCAGGCGTCGCGGCCGGCTGCGCGCCCGCCGACGCGGCCACCACCGCCACGAGGCCGAGCCCCACGATGAGCCGACGAGCTCTCTTCATGCCAGTCCTACGCGCCGCCGCACGCCCCACTCTGCCGCAAGCAATGCAATCACCGCAAGCAGACTCGAGGCGCCGTGCCACAGATCGCGAAATTCCGTCGGGCCATCGACCGCGCGGGCCGACTGCAGAAGTGGCGGAATCCGTGCCACCTCGGCAGGCCGCACATACAGCCCGCCGCTCTGCTCGGCCAGGCGCTGCAACACGGGTTCGTTGAGACGCGGGTCGGCCATCTCGGGGTCGGCGCCCCCGGCGAGGATGGCGCGCTCGGCGATGCCGAGCGACGCTCCGCCCCGTCGCGCTTCGGCCGTGACGCGGTAGACGCCGGCGTCGCCAAACGCCACGCTGGCCACGTACCGTCCGTCGGCCGCGTCGGTGAGCACGGCAGTGATCCGCCGCTCATCGCCGCCGGGCCAGGCCACGCGCACCTGCACCTCGGCATCCCGCACGGGCGCGAAGTCCCGGTCGCGCACCAGCACCGACACTGGCTCGGTGGTGCCGGGCGAAGGACTGCCGAGCGACGCCACCGACACGGCGTCGAGCGTGCCGCGGGCGAGCCACCGGGTCAGCTGCCGCCAGATGGTGTCGTAGGTCGTGTCGGCGGCGGGCAGCATCATGCGCCACCGCCACGAGGCCTCGCCCGCAAACACCATCGCGCGGCCCTGGCCGTAGCGCTGCACCGCCACGAGCGGACG
>JANORI010000286.1:0-2553 GCA_031415235.1 Acidobacteriota bacterium
CGCTGGATCGTCGAGGCGAAACGAGCCGCGCTGCACCTCGAGGCCCACCAGCGTGGCGGTCAGGCTCTTGCCCATCGACCAGCTCTCGAGCTGCGTGTCTTTCGTGATGCCGGCCATGTAGCGCTCGCCGATGATCAGGCCTTTGTGCAGGACGACCATCGCCGCCGTCAGCCCCTCGGGGTCTGCGAACGCGAGATCCACGGCCGCTGCAATGGCGCCGCGATCGAGCCGCGCCGGCCACGGCGCGGTTGCTGGCGCATCGCCCATCGGCCACGGCATGGTGGCCGCCTCGGGCAACGTCGTCCGCACCGGCACGGGCGTGAAGAACACGCGGTCCTGCCCCTCGGGATGAATCACACAGCCCTGGTCGCCGTAGAACGCGGCGGTGCGGGTGACACCCTTCAGCGTGGCCTGCACGCGCCGGCGCGCGCGGTCCACGTCAACCGTGACCGGCTCCTTGCGATCGGGCTCAGCCACCAGGAAGTAGGCGCTGTTGCGCTGCGCCTCGGCCACGTCACGACCCGACACGAACACCGCCGAGCACAGCACCTTGGCGTAGCTGGCGGCGCCGAGCGAGGCGGGCGTCTGGTACGGAATGTCGGGATGGTGCGGACGCGTGGGCGTGGCCGGCTGCGCCAGCGCCCGCGCGGCCATCCCGCCCGTCAGCAGCACGGCCGCCACCGTCCACGCGGTGCCCCTGCTGGCCCTGATCATAGCGGGACGCACAAGTTGCAGTGTCGCCATGACGCGCATCCTACCCGAAGGCGGGGCCTGGTGCGCGCGCGCGTCGGCCCGGGTGTGCGATCATTCCGCGTGTCCGCGCCCCTGCTCGAACTGACCAACGCCACGGTGATGAAGGACGGCCAGGCCGTCCTCGACGCGCTCACCCTGACCATCCACGAAGGCGAGCACACCGCGATTCTTGGTCCAAACGGCGCCGGCAAGTCGATGCTGGTCGGCCTGCTCACCCATCACGAGCGGGCGGTGCCGCACGACGACGGCACGCCGCCCGTGCGGGTGCTCGGCGACGATCGCTGGGACGTGACCACCCTTCGGACGCGGCTCGGCATCGTGTCGTCGTCGCTGCACCAGCGCTTCGTGGCCGGCAACAGCGAGGGCCGCATGACCGGTGAGGCCGCGGTGCTCTCGGCGTTCTTTGCGTCGCACGGAATTCTGCGTTACGGCGTGGTCACCGCCGACATGCGCGACCGCACCCGCGACGCGCTGGCGCTGGTGGGCGCTGCGCGCCTGGCCGGCCGGTTCTTGCACGAGATGTCGGGCGGTGAGGCCCGGCGCGTGATGCTGGCGCGGGTGCTGGTCACCGAGCCGCGCGTGCTCGTACTCGACGAGCCGACCACGGGGCTCGACCTGGCGGCGCGCTACGAGTTCATGGAGCGCGTGCGCGCGGTGGCACGCGCGGGCACGACGCTCGTGCTCGTGACGCACCATACCGAAGAGATCGTGCCGGAGATTGGCCGCGTGTTGTTGCTGAAGGACGGCCGGGTGGCGGGCGATGGAGTCACCGCCCAGATGCTCACGGCGGAGCACCTGGGCGCGTTGTTCGACGTGCCGGTCGTGGTCGACCGGGTGGGTGGCTACGTCTACGCGCGGCCGACGTAGCGCGTCGAGCCGTCGAGCCCCGGGACGAGCCCCGATGGATGGCGGGTTACTTGACGGTGACTTTGACGTAGGCGTTGGTCCAGCAGCACACTTCGCCGTTGCCGCCCTCGCCTGAGTAGTCGTTGGCCACCGCCAACAGCGCGTACTCGCCCGGTGCGCTGAACTTCGCAGTCGTCGTGCCAACGGCACTGAAGGGCTGGTCGACGCCACCGCCCTTCGAGACCTTCAGCGCAGCCTTCTCGCTGCTGAACGTCACCTGGCCGGCGCCACGATACTTGCTCCACGACACTTCGACGGGCGAACGTCCGTCGCGTACGGGTGCGTTCGATCCGCTCGAGTACTTGCCGTCGTCGTCCACCCACGCCGTCAGCGTCAGCGGCGTACTGACGGTGGCAGTCACGGTCGGGGCGGTAACCAAGGTGGCCAGCGGTCCCTGAATTGGCGTGGCAGTCTCTGAAAGGCGCAGCCGTGGCGGGGTGTTGCCCACCGCCACGTCCGAAAAGGGATTCACGTTGTAGTCGAGCTTCGAACGCAGCGGAATCTGCGTGGTCTGCCCGTTGACCGTGATCGTCCACGTCAGCTTCTGATCCGGGGCGAAGCCCTTCGGGACGGTCACGATAAACATGCCCGTCTGTCTTGCGGGCTTGAAGTGGGTGGGCTGGCCCATGTCTGGCCCGCCTGGCTCGATGCGGTTGTTCGGCCCGATGGGCACGTCCTGCGGCTGCTTCAAGTTGCGGTTCATGTACCCGACAAGGAAGTTGCGGCTGCCATCTTTGTTGTCGAACCAACCCTCAAAGGCACCGGTGATGCTGTCGCCGAACGCTCTGGGCGGGCCATATGGAAGGGGCGCCTGTTGCGCAGACACCCACACTCCGCCCACTACCGCGACAATCGCGCACAGCTCCGCCGTCATCCATCGTCGTCCCGACATGG
>JANORI010000287.1:0-5045 GCA_031415235.1 Acidobacteriota bacterium
GCCCGATGCGCACGTTGAAGAACTCGTAGTTGCCCTGTGCGTCGGTCGCGCGCTCGGTGGTGACGCCGGTGTCGAGGTTGGTGAGCGTGACGCGGGCCTCGGCCACGATGGCAGCCGAGCCATCGCGCACGGTGCCGACGACGGTGGCCGTCTCGAACTGAGCGAAAGCGTCGGGCGCGGCCGCGGGCGCGGACCCGCGCCGCAACACGCAGGCCATCAGTCGCATGGGGTTCCTCTGGGTCAAATGGTGGTGCGGTGTCCGGCCGCGGCGCCCCTCGCATCGCGCGACATGGCCCGGCGGAACGGACACCGAGGCACCGACGTGTGCCTCAGCTGAAGACGATAGCGAGCCGGCGTGACCGTGGTGCAACGAGTCCGTTGCGGCATCTTCAACTCGATCCGAGCCGGACGCGGTCGAAGGGCCACCGCCCACGCCCGACCGACAGATCGCCCCGTTACAATGCGGTCACGCGTGGAGGCGAGATTCGACATGGCAGAACTGCTCGGGATCTGGGTCAAGCGCGCACATCGCGGCCCAATGGACGCTACCACATCCGCATTGCTCGTAACCGGCCGCGGATTGAGGGGCGACGCCACCCAAGGGGGACGGCGACAGGTCACGATCATGGCGCTCGACCGGTGGGCGGCGCTCACTGCGCACCTGCCCGGACCGCCCGATCCCGCCATCCGTCGCGCCAACCTGCTGGTCGGCGGTGTAGACCTGACCGACTCCCGCGGGCGCGTGCTCCGCATCGGCGATGCGCGCGTGCGCATCTACGGCGAGACCCGGCCCTGTCGCCAGATGGACGAGGCATGCCCGGGCCTGCAGGCCGCGCTCGACCCAGCTTGGGGCGGCGGCGCGTTCGGCGAGGTCCTCGAGGGCGGCGCCATTGGCGTGGGCGCGCCGGTGGCGTGGGAACCGGCCGACACGCCCACGTAGACCGGCCGGCTACAGGCCGAACACCGCCATCGGCAGCCACGTCTTCAGTTCATCGACGTGCGGCTTCACGAGCGTCCGATTCCCTGGCGGCGCATCCGGCAACTTCACGTCGGGGATTTCGGTCTTCAGGCCGCGGGTCATCGCCTCGATGACCTGCTCGAGGTCGCGCGCGTCGTAGCGCACCGCGTCGAGGCCGGCGGCCTGATAGACACGCGCACGCACCCACGAGAACTCCTCGCGCGAGAACGTGTCGGCGTTCATCGCCTGCACCTGGGCACGCCAGGCCTCGAGATAGACGTTCGACAGATCGCCGACCCCACCGAGCAGTTCCGGCAGCGACGGCACGCGGGGGGTGCCGTCGGGCTGCCTGCCCGACAGCTCGCGATACTTGGCCGCAAACGACTCGGCGCGCGTGCCGAGCGCCAGTCGCACCTGCCGTTGCACGCGCACGAAGCGCTCGACCTGGGCGGCTGAAAGCGCGCCAGATTCTGGAGCGATGAAGGGCGTCGTCGTCGTGAGGTCCTGCTCGATGTCGGCCACGCCGCCAAGCTTCGTGACTCCCTCGGTCACGTCGGTGACCGTGCGAATCACGGGACTCACAAATCCCCACGCGACGTACAGCGCCACGCCCGCAAGCACGCCGAGCAGCAGCGTGGCCAGCAGGCACCCGATGAGCACCTTCTTCATGCGCAGATGCTACTCCGAGACGCCGGCGGCCGGGCGCGCTACTGCGACCTGAGCGCCGTCATCGGATCCACGCGGGACGCGCGGCGCGCCGGTACGAACGCCGCCGCCATGCCGGTCGCGAGGAGCAACACCGCCACGGCACCGAAGGCGCGCGGATCGTACGGGCCGATCTGGAAGAACATGATCTGCATGGCGCGCGCCAGCAGGGCCGCGAGCCCAAGTCCGACGACAATGCCGAGCGCGACCTGGCGAGCGCCCTGGGCGAGCACCATGCGCATCACCTGGCCGGTGTCGGCGCCAATCGCCATGCGCACGCCGATCTCCGACGTCCGCTTGCTGACGGCAAACGCCATGACCACGTAGACGGCCGTCGTCACCGAGGGACCGAGGTCCATCTCCTGCACATCCTGGACGACGCCCACGATGGCGCGCCAGTGGACCTCGGCGCCCTGCACCACGCGGATCTGTTGGCCCACTGCACCCGCGGGAAAGTCTGCCCGCTGGATGCTCTCGCTGACGACCGCCACCGGCAGGCTGTCGGCGGTGTCGCCGGGCGTGAAGACCCGCCCCTGCCGCGGGGTCACGCGCAGCACGTCGAAGTACCCGTCAGACACCGCCGACACGACCAGCAGCGCAAACGACAGCGCCATTTCGGCCACGACCAGGCCGCGCGACAGGCGGCCGATGGTGAACCCGTCGCTCGATGGTCTAGAGTGGAGAGATGACACGCACCCATCGTCTCGCCGGGATCCTCGCGACGGTGCTCTTCGCCTCCCTTGCGCCGGCCAGCGCCTGGGCCGACCTGCGGGCCACCGCATTTGGAGGCACGACCCGCGTCAACGAGTCGAGCAAGGGCACAGTCGGCGCGGCCGTCACGTTCGGCGGGCTGATCGGCGTCGAGTTCGAAGTCGCACGCGTGTGGCTCGGCAGCCTCGAGGCCGTCGACATCGCGGAGGTCGAGGCGAACCTGACCACCTACATGGGCAACTTCGTGCTGCGCCTGCCCACCGGGCCGGTCCAGCCCTACGCGTCGGCGGGCGTGGGAGTGGTGCGCGTGACCGGGAATCTCGACGTGTCGTTTCCACGCAGCACCGCGACCGCCACCGGGCGGGACGTCGGCTGGAACTCTGGCGTGGGCGTGTACCTCTTTCCGTCGGAGACCTTCGGTTTCCGGGCCGACGTTCGGCGCTTCCAGACGGCCGAGGTGTCGTGGGAAAACATCGCGGGTCTCGGCGACCTGGCGCTGCCGAAGTTCGACTTCTGGCGCGCGACCGCAGGCATCACGCTCAAGTTCTAGCGGCGCGACCCCGCGGGCTAGCGGCTTGGGAGGTTGTCGATGGCGATCGGGGCCAGCGTGTCGGCCGGCGTGAACCCGAACACCTTGCCGTAGAAGTAGAGTTCGGACTCGAGCGCGCGCACGATGTTCTCGGCCTTGCGGAAGCCGTGCTGCTCGCCCGCGAAGGTCACAAAGGCCACGGGCAAGCCCTTCGTCCGCAGAGCCGCGGCCATTATCTCGGACTGGTTCGGGGGCACGACTTTGTCGTCCAGGCCCTGCAACAGAATGAGCGCGCAGTTGAATTTGTCGACCGCGTGGATCGGCGAGCGCTCGCGATAGGTGGCCTGCATCGCGGGATACGGCCCCACGAGCCGGTCCATGTAGCGCGACTCGAACTTGTGGGTGTCGCGCGCCAGCACCTCGAGGTCGCTGATGCCGTAGTAGCTGGCGCCGGCCCTGAAGGTATCGTGGAACGCGAGCGCCGCGAGCGTGGTGTAGCCGCCGGCGCTCCCGCCGCGTGTGATGAGCCGCGCCGGATCCGCTTTCCCCGCCGCCACCAGATGTTTGGCGGCATTCACGGCATCGCGCACGTCCACGATGCCCCACTGGCCGTTGAGCCGCTGACGGTAGGCGCGACCGTAGCCGCTGCTGCCGCCGTAGTTCACATCGACGACCGCGAAGCCGCGCGTGGTCCAGAACTGCACCTCGGGGTCGAACACCGGATCGGTGGCACCGGTGGGGCCACCGTGGCTCAGCACGAGCAGCGGCGGTGCAGTGCCGGCCGGCGCGCGAAACCCGGGATTCGTGGGCGGATAGTAGAACGCGTGCACCGGCATCCCAGCGCTGTCGAACGTCATGGCCTCGGGCGCCGACACGAGCCCGGCGTCCAGCGTGTCGTCGCGCGAGCGCTTCAGCACTTCGGCTTCGCCGGCGCCGAAGGTCACGCGCGTGATGGCGGGTCCCTCGCTCGCCGAGCCGCCCACGAAGTAGGCCGCGCGCGGGGTGGCCACGACCGCGTCGAGCGGTTCGAGCGCGAGCGTCATTGGCTCGAGCTTGCTCGGGTCGAGCGACAGCACGCCCAGACGCCAGCGGCCGTGCTCGGCGTAGGTGACGACGATGCGATCGGCCGACGCGAAGGCATAGGTCGAGGTGCCCAGGCTCCACTGCGGCTTGCCGAAGTCGGCCGGCATTGCGTACACCGGCTCGGTGACGCCATTGCGCCGACGATACAGATTCCACCAGCCGGTGCGATCCGATACGAAATACAACACGCCGTCTGGCGACCACACCGGCTGGAACACCGACTCGTCGGGGCCGCCCGCCACGCGCACCGGCGCGCGCGGCACGCCGCGCACGTCGAGGTCGGCCACGTGCAGCTCGGTGCCATCCCACGGCATGTTGGGGTGATTCCACTGCAGCCACGCCAGCTGACGCCCGTCGGGACTGAGTGTGGGATCGGACAGGAAGTCGGCGCCCGACGCCAGAACCACGCCGGCCGACGGCGTCGCGTCGCCGAGCGGCACGGCCACGATGGCCGCCGGCGGCTGATCGTCGCCCAAGGTGTGATCCTCGCGCACGCACACCAGGCGCGTCCGGGCGGCATCCATCCGGCACTGTGCAAAGAAGTAGCCCGGAAGCGTCAGCGCCTTGGGCGTCGTGCCCGCGGTGAAGGCATAGAGCCGCTGGTCGGCAAAGTCCGACGCGTACATCGTGCCGCGGTACACGGCGTAGGGGGCGCCGCCGTACTCGTGCACGCGGCTGCGGACGTTGAACGTCGGGGGCGACACGTCCACCGGCGGGCTGCCGGCCGAGGCGCGCACCAGCACATTGCGTCCGCCTTCCGACGCGCGCCCTTCCAGCCAGTAGATGTCGTCGCCATCGACCGCAATCTGGCCCAGGCGCAGCGCCCCGGCCGTGGCCCGGGCGGCCGTAAGGGGCGAGGCCCACACGCCGTAGGGCGCGTCCACCGCTGGAACCGGACCCGGCGCTGACGTATTTTCACCGCACGCACTGGTCATGATGGCTACTCCCAACGCCGCCGCACACATCGTGACGCGCATTGCGCGATCTTACTCGGGGCTCGGGCTCGGGCTCGGGCTCGGGACTCGGGGCTCGAGCTCGGAGCTCGGGGCTCGGACTCGG
>JANORI010000288.1:0-6300 GCA_031415235.1 Acidobacteriota bacterium
GGTCAGTCGCGCGAAGAACAGCTTCCAGGCGTCGGAGGTATAGAGCGTGTTCTCGCTGAGAACGAACGCCCCGGCGGCGGTCGCGATGTCCTCTCGGGGTTGGTCTTCGATCAACGACAGATCGTGGCGGTCGAGATGAACCGCGCGATTATTTCGGCCGTCAACGGCGTGTTCGGCGACGTGACCGGACACCTCGATCGCCATCCCAAGGTGCGCTTCGTCAACGACGAAGCGCGCAGCTACCTGGCGCGAACGCCCGAGCCGTTCGACCTGATTCAAATCTCGCTCATCGATACCTGGGCCGCGACCGCCGCCGGGGCGTTCGTTCTCAGCGAGAACACGCTCTATACCTCCGACGCCTGGAAGCTGTTCTTCGCGCGACTGACCGACAACGGCATTCTGTCGGTGTCGCGATGGCACCGGCGCCCGATTCCGTCCGAGATGTACCGAGTGGTGGCGCTGGCCACCAACACGCTGCGGCTCGAAGGCATCGACAATCCGCGGTCGCATCTCATGGTGATCGCGACGCGCCGAAAGGCGGGGGAGCCCGCCGACACCCCGGGCGTGGCGACCCTCCTGATGAAGCGCACGCCCTTCACGGAGGCTGAGATCACGACGATCGAATCGACCGCGAAGACGATGAACTTCGAGCTGGTCATCGCGCCCCGCCCGTCGAGCCATCCGGACTTCGTCGCGCTCACCAATCCTCGGACCGTCGACGCCTTCGTCGCCAGGTTCCCCGAGGATCTCTCGTCGCCGACCGACGACCGCCCCTTCTTCTTCAAGATGGATTCGAGCCTGGTTCGGGGCCTCTTCCTGTACGTGGCGGCGCTCACGCTCGGGTTCATCGTCGTGCCGGTTTTTCTGAAAGCCGAACCGCGCGTGCTCAAAGACACCTTCGCGCTCTCGCTGGCGTTCGCGGCCATCGGCGTCGGCTTCATGCTGGTGGAGATTGCGCAGATGCAGCGTCTGCTCTTCCTGCTCGGGCATCCCACGTTCTCGTTGTCGGTCGTGCTGTTCGGCTTGCTGATTTCAAGCGGGATCGGAAGCTTCGTCAGCGGACGGACGACGGCCGTCCGCCTGTCGGTGCTCGCGCCGCGCCTGCTTGGCGCGCTCGTGGTCGTGCTGGCGCTCATCGGTCTGATCACGCCTCCGGCCATCCGGGCATTTCAGGGATTCGCCACCCCCATCCGGATTGTCATGGCCCTGCTGCTGCTGGTGCCCGCAGGCTTCTTCATGGGCATGGCCTTCCCCGTCGCGATGCGGATCGCGTCGTTGAAGCATCCGTCGCTCATGCCGTGGTTGTGGGCGATCAACGGTGCCACCTCGGTTACGGCGAGCGTCCTGGCCGTGTTGATTTCCTCGACGTGGGGGATCTCGGCCGCCTGGTGGACGGGCGTCGCCTGCTACGTCGTCGCGTCAGCGGCCATCGTCATGGCCGCGCGAGCGGCTGAGACGGGGGAACTCGCGAACATCTGAGTTCCCACCTGTAGCGGTGATTGATGATGGCGAATTCCCGCTTGGCATACCGGGGGATCACGCCCCGCACTCTACGCGATCGCGCCGGCTGACGACGTCAGGGCGCGAAGATATCGGTGGCGCTGGCCAGCGTCAGCGGCTGCCAGCTTCCAGCGCCCTGACCGCGGGTGAACGACATGTAGGGGTCGTGGACGAAGCCCCCGGCCGCCGCGGCCGCCTTCACTCGTGTGGCCGACTTTTGCTGCTGTGCCACGACCGCTTTCAGTAGATCGTCGCGTTTGCCCTGCGGCGTTTCGAGGAACTTCATCAGCGTCTCCAGATTGGGCATCACGCCTACCGGCGATCCGCTCTTCGTCGGCGTGCCCAGGTCGGGATCGCTCAGCAGCGCCCGCACGATCGCCGGCCGGAGCACGCCCTTGTACTGCGCCTTGACGATTCCCTGCACGACGGCGGCCGCGCCGGCAATCGCCGGCGCGCATAGCGACGTGCCACCGATGTGCGCACCGCCCGCCGACCCAAGGAAGCCGAGCGTCTGCCCATTGGGCGTGTTCACGTAGCAGTCCACGCGATGGCCATGGTTCAACTGGATGTTGTCGATCATCCCGCCGGCGTTGGTGCTGAACTGCCCGCCGGCGACCACGATGCCGCCGCCGTCGGCGAAGCTGGCGGTTGCGGCCCGATCCAGCAAGTGCGGCGCTTTCGAGGCCAGCCCGCGTCTGAACGCGGCCAGCGGGACCTGCGGGACGCCGGCCAGCCACGGGCCACCCAGATCGGCGCCGAGCTTAGCGACAACCCAGGAGTGCCCCTTTCCACCCTTCGGCAGGCACAGCGCGACCAGGCCGTTGCCGGCCGCCTCCACCACCGTGATGTGCTTGGCGACCAGAGTCGCCACCAGCTTGAGCAGCGTGGGCTCGAACTCGAGGGCCAGCGTCGTGCCCACGCCGCTTGGACGGACGTCGGCGCCGATCTTCTCGGTGACGAGGTGGTGCGGCCACCCCGGCGTGCCGTCCTGCTTCAGCAGCGCCGCATAGCCGGCGTACGGCTTCTTCACGTCGAGCCCCGCGCTCACGCCGAGCGACACGTTCACGACGTCGCCGGCCACGAGCTGGCCGTTGGTGATCATCGCCCCGAAGGCCGCGGTCACGGCCGCGAGCGTGCCCCCACCCACCCCTTGCACCGGCGCGAAGACCAGCTTGACCTCGGGCGCAGCGCCGATGCCGATGGCGGCGTTGTCGGGGCTGCCGAGAATGCCGGTGGTAAGCCGCGCATGCGTGCCGACCGTGCTCGACGCGGCCGCGCCAGTGCCCGTCGGCGCCGGCACCGGTACCAGTCGCGGGCTGTAGGGCAGCCCCGAGAAGGTGGCGTCGGAGTCGATGACACCGGCCTGGATGCCGCCGCCGGTATGACCTTTGGCCCAGACCGGCTCGGCGTTGATGCCCTTGGCCGCCTGCAGATAGACCTGCTCGTTCTTGAAGACGTCGTTGCCCTTGTACAGCGTGGGCGCGGCGGTCGCGGTGCACGTAGGCTCCGGATACACGAGCCGGACGTTGGGGCTGGCACCGAGTACGTCGCACACATGGCCGACGCCGAGGCCACCAGTGAGGCGGAGCAGGTAGATGTGCGAGTACGGGGTGGACCTGACGACGTCGCCGCCATCGCCGCGACCTGCCGTCTCGTCGAGCGCGGCCGCGAGCGCCCGCGGCAGCAGCCGCTGGAGCCACGCCGTGTCGGGCGTGATCAGCAGGCGCTGCGCCACGCCGGGCCCGAAGAGCGTGTCGGCGGTACCCGGCGTGCACGGAATCTCGTCGTCGGGCAGCGCCACCTCGGGCCCGAACCACACGACGACGCGCAGCGCTCCGTCGCGCGCGCCCTGCAGCGACGGCGGCGCGATGGGCACAATCGCCGGCTGGGCGATAGGCCGCGGCAAATCGACCGGCGTGATCGCCATGCGGTGCTCGGTTGCTCTGGCGCCGCCGCTACACCTGGCGGCCGGTCTTCGGGTCGTAGGTCACTTCCACAGGCACGACCTGGTCGGTGGGCAGGATCTCGATCCACTGGTCGAAGACCTCGAACGCCTGGCCGCCCGGCTGCGCGCGGAAGCCCCCCTGCAGGGGATAGAAGCCGTGCTCGAACACCTTGTCCACCGGCGTGGCCGACACCTTGTTGTCGTCGTTGATCTCCTCGGGCGGGTACTGCCCGACCTTGGTCGCGTCCTGGTGCTTGGCCGCCACCTTGTCGCACAGGTAGTTGATGGCGTCGAGCACCGTGGCCACAGGGCCGGCGTGCGGGATCTCCGCCAGCTCGCCCACCGGCGCCACGTAGGCCTGGTCGAGGCCATCGGCGCCTTCCACGTGCGTGGCCTGCAGCCAGTTCATCGCCGCGCGCTCCTGGCCGGGGCGAATTGGAATCACCGCCTTCACCCACGGCGCGTTCAGGAAGGCGTTGCGCATGTTGTCGCCGTCGAGCTGCAGCAGCCACCCGAGCGACGCGCCGAGCGGGGCCGGCGCGCTCTCTTCGGTGATGTAGTAGTTGTCGGCGCGGTTCTCGCCCACGCCGCCCCACGACACCACGCTGCTTGCCGGAATCGACGTGTCTTCCTGCTGCTTCGCTTTCATCATCTGGCTGATGGTGATGCCCGACACCTTGTTGCTTACCGCCTGGGCCTTGAGCGAGCCGTGCACGGTGGTGGGTTTCTTGACCGCGCCGCCGATCGACGCCGGCGTGGGAGGCGCGCCGAGGGCCTGGTGGCTCTGGTGCAGCCGCGGCCGCCACCACTCGGGGGCGACGAAGTAGAGCATCTTGTCGATGTCGAAGATCGTGTTCAGCAGCTCGGCCACCACGTGCCGGGTGCGGTCGTCGGGCATCGGCACGCCGCGCGTGAGCATGTCCTGGATGAGCGCGCGGTAGACGATGATGCGCTCCTCCTCGCGTAGCTCGTCGAACTTCCGGCGCTCGATGCGGCTCGCCTTGTTGATCCGATCGCGGGCGGCGTCGAGGTACGCCTTCTGGTGGGCGCGCCGCGTCTCCTCCTTGAACTTCGAGACGGCCGCCTGGTTCTTGCTCTCCACTTCGGCGACCATCGCATCCGACGGCTGCCAGTTCACCTTGGCGATCACCCGGACGTTTGGGTTGTTACGGAAGTTGATGTGGCGCACCTGGATGCCGAAGCCCACTGCGCCCGGCGAGGTCGCGTCCACGTCGGTGATGTCGAGCCGCACGTCCTGGCCGCCGAAGTCGAACTCCACGTCCTTGAAGGTGTAGCCGGCGATGTCGCACACCGACTTGAAGCCCCCGAACTGCCACTTCACGCGCTCAGGGTCGCCTTCGTTGGTGTCGGTGTTGACCTCCTCGCCGTCGCGGTAGGCCTCGTCCATGTCCTCGTCGGGCTCGGTATCCTCAGTGGCCGGCACGAACGGGATATCGATCGTGAGCTGCGTGGCGTGCATGCCGGGACGCGGGACCGATTCGGGCGGCGCGATCGCACCCAGCTCCGGATCCTTGGCGATGTGCACGAGCTTGGCCACGCCCAGGTTGCGGCCGGGGTCGTCCACGAAGGTCTGCCAGCACAGATACGTGCCGATGTCCTGCACCTGCACGCCCACCTGCCGCATCTTGCGGCGCAGCTCGTAGTTGATGAGGGCGCCGGTCGTGTTGTTCAGCACGTACCGCTTGCTCGACATGTCGGTGGTTTCGGTGACCGTCCGGAAGGTGGACTTCACATTGCGGCGGATCTCCGTGGAGAGCTTCTCGGTCTGCTGGCGCATCTGGCGGTGCGTGTGCTCACGCGCTTTGGTTTGCGTGGAGTCGAGATTCAGGCTCGCGGAGGCCGTGGCGCTGCCGCCGATCCAGCCCTGGTTCACCGTGGCGTTCATGCCGAACTTGGTCTCGGAGCGGTTCTCTTCCTTGACGGCATCCGAGATCTCGTCCTCCTCGGTGAGGCTCTTCTCGGTCTTGAGGGTGGTCTCGAGCGACTGCTCCAGCGTCTTCTCCACCAACGTGCGCCGCGTAGACACTTCCACGAGCTCCACCATCGACCCGGGGCTCAGCCACACGTGGCCAACGGGCGAGCCCAGGAACGTGTCGAACTCGAAGAAGTACTGGCGGAAGAGATGCACGACGCCGATCGGCGACAGCGTGGCGCGGTCGATCTCCTTGGTGGGGTCGATGACGTCGAGCGGGTTGCGGAACAGCGCGAAGGCCTGAAGCCTTGCCAGGTCGAGATCCGACTTGAAGAACATCCCTTCGAGCGCGTCGAACTGCCTCGTCTTCTTCAGGTGCAGCAGCAGCCCCGCCATCGACGATTCGCGGCCCAGCTGCTCGGCGGCCATCGCCGTGGCGTTGCCGCCGCGATTCGACTGCTGCTCCCCGAGCCAGGTCTGTACCTGCGGCAGGACTTCCCGTTGCAGCATTTCGGTGAGCCGGCGCTCGTCGATCACGTCCCACGCCGCCTCGTCGATGCGCTCGCGCGGGGGCAGCAATGCGCCGATGCGGTCGCCGAGAATGGTCTGCGTGCTCTTCACTTGGCGGGGCGCCACGGCTCCCACGCCCAGATGGGCGATCTCGAGCATCCGGCCCTCGCGCGCGAGGCTCGCGTCCACGTCGGCCACGAAGCGGCTCAGGAGTCCGTTGCGGGCACGGGCGAGGTCAACGGTGAAGCCGCGCTGCATGCGCTCGACCTGGCGTTTGGACCGCCAGCCGATGAGCGGCTGGTACACGCCGAAGATCTCGCTCGCGTAGGGCAGGATGTTGGTGTACGGCGTCAGGTCGCTGATGCGTTTGGTCACAGGAGTCCTCCGTCGCGGGCCGCAGGGGGACGGGCCC
>JANORI010000289.1:0-5777 GCA_031415235.1 Acidobacteriota bacterium
GATGCGCGATCGCTTCGGCGCCACCCACCCGCGCGCCTTGCAGCTGCGCTTCCACACGCAAACCGCCGGCAGCACGCTCACCGCGCAGCAGCCCGACAACAACATCGTCCGGGTCGCGGTGCAGGCGATGGCCGCGGTGCTCGGCGGCACGCAGTCGCTACACACGAACGGCCGCGACGAGGCGCTGGCGCTGCCCACGGAAGATGCCGCACGCATTGCGCTGCGCACGCAGCAGATCATCGCGCACGAGTCGGGCGTGACCAACACCGTGGATCCGTTCGGCGGCTCCTGGCACGTGGAGGCGCTGACCAACGACATCGAGACGGGCGCGTTGACGCTGCTCGAGCGGATCGAGGCCATCGGCGGCACTCTGCGCGCGATCGAGACGGGCTACATCCAACGACAGGTCCAGGAATCAGCGTACCTCGCGCAGCAGCGCATCGACGCTGGCACGGATGTCGTCGTGGGCGTCAACCGTTTCGCCACCGACGATCGCCCCCCGATCACGGTGTTCACGCTCGACCCCGACGTGGAGCGGCGTCAGGTGACCAAGGTGAAGGCGCTGCGGGCGGCGCGTTCCCAGACGGCCTGGCGAGCGGCGCTCGACACGGTCGAGGCGGCAGCCCGCGGCCGCGACAACCTGGTGCCGCCCATCATCGCGGCCGTCGAGGCACACGCCACGGTGGGCGAGATTGCAGATACCATGCGGGGCGTGTTCGGCGAGTTTCGCGAGGTAGCGGTTGACTAGCACCACCGACGTGCTCCTCTCGGTGCAAGGACTGACCACGGTCTTCGACGTCGGCACGACGCCGCTCGTGGCGGTCGATGACGTGTCGTTCGACATCCGCAGGGGCGAGACGCTCGGGCTCGTGGGCGAATCGGGCAGCGGCAAGTCGGTGACCGCCTTCTCGCTGATGCGCCTGGTGCAGCCACCGGGACGGATCGCCAGCGGCCGTGTGTTCTTCCAGGGCAAAGACCTGCTGTCGCTGCCAGAGCGTGAGATGTGCGGGGTGCGCGGCGCAGGCATCGGCCTCGTGTTCCAGGAGCCCATGGCGGCGCTCAATCCCGTGATGCGCGTCGGCAAGCAGATCGGCGAGGCGCTGGTCGTGCACGGCATGGCCAGCTCGCGCCAGGCGCGCGACCGGGTGATCGAGCTGCTACGCGCCGTGAAGATCGTCGATCCGGAACGGCGCGTCGACGACTATCCCCACCAACTCTCGGGCGGCATGCGGCAGCGCGTGATGCTGGCCGTGGCCTTGGCATGCAAGCCGCCGCTCGTGATTGCCGATGAGCCCACGACAGCACTCGATGTGACCGTGCAGGCCCAGATTCTCGACCTGCTGCGCGAAATGAAACGCACCTTCGACCTGTCGCTGCTGCTGATTACCCACGACCTGGGCGTGATTGCCGAGGTGGCCGACCGCGTCGCCGTGATGTACGCCGGCCGCATCGTGGAAGAGGGGCCCGTGCGCACGATCTTCCGCGAACCGGCGCATCCCTACACCCGCGGACTGCTGGCCTCGATGCCCCGCGGGCGTGCCGGGGGCCGACTGGTGGCCATTGACGGCACCGTGCCCAACCTGGGCTCGCTGCCGCCGGGCTGCGCGTTTGCGCCACGGTGTTCGAGCCGGCTCGACGAGTGCGACCGCGCCGTGCCTCCGGATGTGCAGGTGGCCGAGGACCATCGCGCTCGCTGCGTGCTGCACGGGCACACGACGGCCGCTGGTGGTCCGCGATGAGCCAGCCGCTCGTCGAGGTCCGCAACCTCACGAAGCACTTCACCCGCGGCGGCGGGCTGTTCCAGCGAGGCACCGTCGTGAAGGCGGTTGACGGCGTGAGCTTCACCATCGACGAAGGCGAGACGTTCGGCCTGGTGGGCGAGTCAGGCAGCGGCAAGAGCACCACGGGTCGCTGCATGCTGCGCCTGGTCGAGCCCACGTCTGGCGAGGTGCGGTATCAGGGCGAGGACGTGCTCGCATATTCGTCTGGCCAGATGCGGGCGGTGCGCCGGCACATGCAGATGATCTTCCAAGACCCGTATTCGTCGCTGAATCCGCGCATGCGGGCGCGCGACATCGTCGATGAGCCGCTGGTGATCCACAAGCTCGGGTCGAAGGCCGAGCGCGTCGCACGCGTGGCCGAGCTGTTCCGCCTGGTGGGCCTCGATCCGGCGCACCTGGAGCGCTATCCACACGAGTTCAGCGGCGGCCAGCGTCAACGCATCGGGCTGGCCCGGGCGCTCGCGCTCGAGCCGAAGTTCATCATCGCCGACGAGCCCGTGTCGGCGCTCGACGTGTCGATTCAAGCCCAAGTGGTGAACCTGCTGATGGACCTGCAGCAGCGCCTGCAGCTCACGTATCTCTTCATCGCGCACGACCTGCGGCTGGTGCGGCACATCTGCCGGCGCGTGGCGGTGATGTACCTCGGCCGGATCGTGGAGATGGGCGACACCGAGGCGCTGTTCGCGAATCCGGCGCACCCCTACACGCGCGCGTTGTTGTCGGCGATTCCCGTGACCGATCCCGACGAGCCGCGGTCGCGCATCGAGCTGGATCCCGCCACGATGGCGCACGACGCGCCGCTCGTGGAAGTGGCGCCAGGGCATCTGGCCGCGGTCTGATTCAGTAGCGAGCAGAACGCGCACGCGAGCGCGGTTCACTGGGATCGAGGAAGGCAGTGGGCGTCTCTGCCGGGCCGAGGTCACGACGCGGGATGGCGCGGCTGGCGCCGGTGATTTCGGAGCAGTCCGTGGCGGTGGACTTCGGGCACGACGACGCCGTGGGTCTGACCGTGCCGCTGAAGATGCGCGAGGTGTTCTTCGTGCCGCCGCACGGACGAGGCGCGGGAGAAGCGAGCTACGCGAAGTACCGGCGGCTCAAGACAGGCGGCCGGGTGCTACCGCCTGAAGCGCCACAGCGCTGACGCCGCTACGCCGCTCGGCGCACATCCTTCTCGACCTGCCCGTCGCGAATCAGGATCTGCCGGTTCGCGTGGGCGGCCACGTCGGCCTCGTGGGTGACCAGCACAATGGTGTTGCCGGCGTCGTGCAGCCGAGAGAAGAGCGCCATGATCTCCACTCCCGTCTTCGAATCGAGATTGCCGGTGGGCTCGTCGGCCAGGAGAATCGACGGGTTGTTCACGAGCGCTCGGGCGATGGCCACCCGTTGGCGCTGTCCGCCTGACAGCTCGTTCGGCTTGTGGTTCATGCGGGGTCCGAGCTCGACCTTCTCGAGCGCCGCTTTGGCCCGCTCCAGGCGTACCTTCGACGAGATCCCGGCGTAGACGAGCGGCAGCTCCACGTTGTGCAGAGCGGTGGCCCGCGGCAGCAGGTTGAAGGTCTGGAAGACGAACCCGATCTCTTCGTTACGGATGCGGGCCAGCTCGTTGTCGTTCATCGTGCTGGCTTCTTTGCCGTTGAGCAGGTAGGTGCCTTTGCTCGGCGTGTCGAGGCAGCCGATGAGGTTCATGAGGGTCGACTTGCCCGACCCGGAGGGGCCCATGATGGCCACGTATTCGCCCTTCTCGATCTGGACGCTGACCCCGCGCAGGGCGTGGATCTCCTCGTCGCCCATGGTGTAGGTCTTCCAGATATCTTTCGTCTCAATCAGGGCCATGACCAGGTCTCTCCCCGCGGCGCGACGCCGCAGCCTTCCATTTCATCACAGACGTCGCCACCGCCGCTGAGGTTCCTGTACGATGACTGATCTGGGCCACACATGGCCCCGAGAATCGCGACGGCCCTGATGGGCGTCACGAAGGAGTAGTCATCATGGCAGTGGCACGAGTCACCGAAATCATCGCCGGGTCGAAGAAGAGCTTCGAAGACGCCATCGAGCAGGGCATCATCCGCGCCTCGAAGACGCTGAAGAACATCGAGGGGGCCTGGGTGCAAGACCAGAAGGTGGTCGTGCAGAAGGGTAAGATCGTCGAATACCGGGTCTCCCTGAAGGTAACGTTCATCCTCGAGAAATAGCCCTCCAGTAAAGCACTTCCTAGCCGCTAGCACCTAGCCGCCAGCACTTAGCCCTGTTCGTCGGCGTACTGCTCCTTCAGGCGCGCCACGACAGCGGGGTCGGCCAAAGTCGTGGTATCGCCGAGGGCCTTGCCTTCGGCGATGTCGCGCAGCAGCCGCCGCATGATCTTGCCAGAGCGCGTCTTGGGCAGGTCGGCGGCGAAGATGATGTCGTCGGGACGCGCGATGGCGCCAATCTTCATCACGACGTGCGCCTTCAACTCGTCGGCCAGGGCCTCCGACGTGACCACGCCCTCCTTCACCGTCACGAAGGCCGCCACGGCCTGGCCTTTGATCTCGTGGTGGCGTCCCACCACCGCTGACTCGGCCACCTTCGGGTGATCGACCAGCGCGCTTTCGACTTCCATCGTGCCCAGCCGGTGGCCAGCGACGTTCAGCACGTCGTCGACGCGGCCGAGCAGCCAGAAGAAGCCGTCGTCGTCGAGCCGCGCGCCGTCGCCGGTGAAGTAGATGTCCGGCCAGCGGCTCCAGTACTGCTGCACGTACCGCTCGGGATCGCCGTAGATGCCCCGCAGCATCGACGGCCAGGGCTTCGTCAGGGCCAGTAGTCCGCCGCCCTTGGAGACAGGGTCGCCCTTGTCGGTCAGGATCTGGGCCGTGATGCCCGGAAAGGTGCGGGTGGCCGAGCCCGGCTTCGTGCTCGTGATGCCGGGCAGCGGCGTGATCAGAATCGATCCCGTCTCGGTCTGCCACCAGGTGTCGACGATGGGGCAGTGCTCCCCGCCAATGTGGCGGTGGTACCACATCCACGCTTCGGGATTGATGGGCTCACCCACCGACCCGAGCAGCCGCAGCGATGACAGGTCGCGCATGCCAGGCCAGTCGGTACCCCAGCGCATGAACGCACGGATGGCCGTAGGCGCGGTGTAGAAGATCGTGACGCCGTAGCGCTCGATGATCTCCCAGAAGCGATCCTTCTTCGGCCAGTCGGGTGCGCCTTCGTACATCACGACCGTAGCGCCATTGGCGAGCGGCCCGTACACGACATAGCTGTGCCCGGTGACCCAGCCGATGTCGGCCGTGCACCAGTAGACGTCGTCTTCCTTCAGGTCGAAGACCCATTTCGTCGTGGCGTAGCAGCCCGTGAGGTACCCGCCGGTCGTGTGCACGATGCCCTTGGGCTTCCCCGTCGTGCCAGACGTGTAGAGGATGTAGAGCATGTCCTCCGCGTCCATCGGCTCGGGCGCACAGGTGAACGATGCGTCCTGCATCAGCTCGTGATACCAGTGATCGCGTCCCTGCTGCATGTGCACGCGCAGGTCGGCGGCCCCGCGCTTCACCACGACGACCGAGGTAATCGACGGCGTAGCGGTGAGCGCCTCATCGGCCATCTGCTTGAGCGGCACGATGTTGCCGCGGCGGTAGCCGCCGTCGGCCGTGACCAGCACCTTACACTCGGAGTCGTTGATGCGGTCGCGGAGTGACTCGCTGCTGAACCCACCGAAGACCACGTTGTGCACGGCGCCGATGCGGGCGCAGGCCAGCATGGCGATGGCCAGCTCGGGCACGAGCGGCAGGTAGATCGCCACCCGGTCGCCCCTCACCACGCCCTGGGCCTTCAGCACGTTGGCGAACTGCGAGACCTGGCGATAGAGGTCGAAGTACGTCAGCGTCCGGCGTTCCCCTGGCTCACCCTCCCAGACAATCGCTGCCTTGTTTCGGCGCGGCCCCCGCACGTGCCGATCGACACAGTTGACGCTCGCGTTGAGGGTGCCGCCCACGAACCACTTGGCGTGGGGCGGCG
>JANORI010000290.1:0-6624 GCA_031415235.1 Acidobacteriota bacterium
TCTCTCCGACGACCGGAAGCGCCTCGACGCGCACTTGGAGCGGGTCGACGCGCAGGCCCGCGCTCTCGACACCGAGCGACGCAGGTTCGAGCGCGAACGCGCGGGGCTCGTCGAGCAAAACACGGCGCTGCGCCAGCGCGAAAGCGCAGTGGCCGAACGCGAGGGCCGGCTCGCCAAGCGCGTGAACGAGAAGCTCGACGACCGGCTGCGCCAGGCGCGGCAGGAAATCGACACGGTGGTGGCCAAACTCAAGGAGCGCTCGGATACCCTCATCGATCAGGCCGCCGCCCGCGCGCAGCGCGCCACAATCACTACGGGCGAAGCGGGCGCCGCCAGGTCCGATGCAGCGGCCGCCGTGGGCAAGATCATCGAGGGCTTGCGGCATCCTGCGTCGCCGCCACCCACAACCGATCCCGGGCTGCCCGTCACCGTGGGTGCGCGTGTGACCGTGGCCGGCATGGGCCTCGAGGGACTCGTCGTGGCGCTCGACGGGCAGCGCGCCGAGGTGGACGTGCGCGGCAAGCGGATGCGCGCGAAGGTCAAAGACCTGCGCGTCATCGGTGGGCCGCAGAAGACCGCCACGGCCGCGCCCGTGCGGGTGCATGTGGACTTGCAGCCGCGCGACGGCTTGCTGACCGAACTGAACGTGGTTGGCTGCACGGTTGACCAGGCCGTGGACCGCGTGGCGAAGTTTCTCGACGACGCGCTGGTGACCGACGTGCGTGAACTCCGCATCGTGCACGGCTACGGCACGGGCGCCCTGCGCCGCGGTCTCGAGGCGTTCCTCAAGGATCACCCGCTCGTCATGAAGGTGGCACCAGCGCCGCCGAATCAAGGCGGCGGCGGTGCCACGGTCGTGGAGCTAAAGGACTAGCCAGCGACCGCCCGGACCAGGATGACGCTCGCGCGGTCAGCCCATCCACTGCAGCACCGGCGCAGCGGCGTCTTCGAGCGATTGCACGATGATGTCGACGAGCGCCGGCCCGTCGTGCTCGGCGGCCGCGCGCAGCACCGGCCCCAGCTGGGCCGGATCCTCGACCCGCCACGACTTCACGCCGTAGCCGCTGGCAATGAGCGCATGGTCGGTGCGAGTGAAATCCACCGAGAAGTAGCGCCCACCGTAGCTCGCCTTCTGGCTGGCCTTGATCCAGCCGAACGTGGCGTTCGAGAACACGAGCATCAGCAGCGGCACCTTGCAGCGCACGACGGTTTCCAGTTCGCCGACCGAGAAGCCGAAGCTGCCATCGCCCATGATGGAGACGCACTTGCTGTTCGGTCGCGCGAACCACGCGCCCATGGCAGCCGACATCGAGTATCCGAGCGCGCCGTGGGCGCGGTTGGTGATGAAGTAGCGGCCGGCATCCCGTAGTTGGTAGTAGGCAGACACGTACGGGCAGGGCGTGCCTGGATCGGCCACCACGACCGCGTCGCGCGGCAGCACGCGATTGAGTTCAGCAATCACACGCTCCGGTCGAATCGGACGCACATCGCTCGTGGCGAGCAACTCGAACGCTTCGAACTTGGCCTGGCGGGCGTGCGCAGCGACGGATTCGCCATCCAGTGCGCCCGGCACCCGTCGCGCCTCGCGGTGCCGGAGCTGGTCGAGCAACGCTTCGAGTACGAGCCTCGCGTCGCCAACGAGCGCGTGCGCGGTCTGGTAGTTGGCCGACACCGCCAGCGGATCGACGTCGACATGCACGATGGGGACGTGGCGGGCGGGCTGCGTGCCCCGTTCGGTCGTGGTGGATCCCGCGCGGCACCCGATGAAGACCACGAGATCCGCCTGCTCCACCACCGAGCGCGTCGACACGACGCCGCCGTTCAAGCCCACGACGCCCACGCTGAGCGGATGCGTGTCGGCGATGCTGCCTTTGCCGCTCACGGTGGTGCACACCGGCGCATGCAGCAGAGTGGCTACCTCCTCCAGTACTTCTGTGGCGCCCGAGGCGATCACGCCGCCGCCGCAGATGAAGATCGGGCGACGCGCGAGCAAGATCGCGTCAGCAGCAGCCTGCACTGCGGCCGGGTCGGCGCCAGAGCGCCAGGCCGGGTACTGCTCGTGGCCCGCCTGCGTCCAGATCTCCGCGGTGTCGACGGACTGCTTCAGCACGTCGTACGGCAGGCCGATGTGGGCCGCGCCGGGACGGCCGGTGGTCATATAGCGGAAGGCCGTGCGGATCGCCTGCGGCACCTGTTCGGCCCGGTCGCACACGGTGTTCCACTTGGTGAGCGGCCGGTAGAGCGCCTCCTGATCGAGCTCAGTGAGCGGGTAGCGTCCCCGCGACAGCACCGGCACATCCGAGGTGATACCCAGCACGGGCGAACTCGACTCGTTGGCCTCGACCAGACCGGGCAGCAGATACGTGGCGCCGCCGCCGCTTGGCCCCTCACATACCCCCGGCGTGCCGCTGACGCGCGCGTAGCCGTCGGCCATATACGCCGCGCTGCGCTCGTCGCGCGCAAGGACGTGGGTGATCCGGTGGTCCATCCGGTACAGCGCGTCGTAGAGCGGCAGGCTGGTGTCGCCGCACAGTCCGAAGATGTGACGCACGCCGTAGAGGTCGAGCATGCGTACGGCGGCTTCGGCACCCGTGAACTTGTCCATGTGTCCGCTCCGTGGCTCCACCCACGAGGAGCCCGGGGCAGTGTACGCCGAGTCCGGACCCGAGGGTCGAGCAGCGCCACAACGGGAGTATTCTGCCGCTATGGTCACCCCGCCTGCGCTGCCGCACGATTGGACGCGCGTGACGCAACTCGTTGGCCAGGCACTGGAGCGTCCCGCGGACGAGCGGGGCACGTGGCTCGCCGACGCGTGCGGGGGAGACGACGCGCTGCGCCTGGAGGTGGAGTCCCTCCTTGCAGCCGACGCAGAAGCGGGCAGGTTTCTGCTCACGGCAAGCGATCGCCCGCGACGACCGCGGTCATGGAACTCTCGCCAACCACCGTCAAACGCGAGTGGACGGTGGCCTGGGCGTGGCTGTATCGCGAACTGACGGGGTACCGCCCCGCCAACGCCTGACTGGGGTACGGGCCTTGGTTCAGCCGCGGCGCGCGATCAGCAGCGTGATGTCGTCGAACTGCGGCGCGGCCCCGGCAAAGTCGTCGATCGCCGCCATGATGGTCGCGATGACCTCATCGGGCGGGCGGCCTGCCGAGGCCCGCAGGCACTCGATGACGCGCGCCTCGCCGAATTCCTCCTCTGTCGTGTTCTGTGCGTCGGTGACGCCGTCCGAGAACAGCACCAGCGTGTCGCCTGGCGCGAGCGCCAAGCGGACTTCGGTGTGGGGCATCAGCGGGGGCAGCAGACCCAGTGGCGTCCCGGTTGAGGCCAGCGTCACGGTCTCGCCATTGGCTCTGAAGATCAGCGTGTCCACGTGGCCTGCGCCCACGAAGCGAATGTCGCCCGAATGCGGCTCGAGATCCACGAATGCCGCCGTCACGTATTTCTCAGGCGCCGTGGACGCAAAGAGCAGGTCGCTGGCCTCGTCAGCCAGAGCCGGCAACGAGGCGGTCCGGCCGAGCAGGGCCCGCAGCGTCGCCTGCATGTTGGCCATCACGAGCGACGCCGGTAGCCCCTTGCCCGCCACGTCTGCGACGCACAGCAGTACGCGCTCGTGGCGACCGCCGTCGCCAGCGACGACGATCGCGTCGTAGTAGTCGCCGCCGCACTGGCGCGCGGGCCGATTGTGCGCCGCCAGCTCGTAGCCGGCCACCGTCGGCATCGCCGGCGGAAACAGGTCGGCCTGGATCCTGGCCGCCAGCTTCATTTCGCTCTCGAGCTTGGCGCGCGCAACTTCCACCTGCTGGTGCAACGCCATCAGGCGTTCTCGCTCGTGCGCCGCCTGCACGGTGCGCTCGAAGAGCCGCGCGTTCTCGATGGCCGTGGCCGTCTGCAACGCCAGCGTGTTCAGCAGCTTGAGCTCGGCGGCCGTATATGCCATCGGCACCGTGCTGCCGAGGGCGATCACGCCAGTGACCCGCTCGCCGACCCGGAGAGGCGCGCTGATGAGCGCCTTGATCGTGGTGTGTTCGACCACCCGCCGCGGATCGTGGTCGACGTCGTTGACGATTTCCGCGACTCCGGTCTCGGCCACCATCCCGATGATGCCGTGCCCAGTGCGGAACCCCTGCAGCATCGGCATCTCGTCGCCGAAGCCCGCCACCGTACGCAGGCCCCCAGTGTCTTCATCGATCAGCATCACCACGCCGTCGGTAGCGACAATGAGCAGGCGCGCCTGCTGGAGCGTGAGCGTGGCGACGCGCTCCACGTCGAGCAGGGCGGCCAGCTTCTCGGAGAAGTTGTAGATGAGGTTGATCTCGCGGTACAGGTGCAGCACTTCGCCGCCGAGGGCCTTGCGCTCGACGTCCTTCAGCACCAGGTGATCGAGCAGGGCCGCGACGGCGCCAGCGCCGTCGGGTCCGGCGACCCAGCCCAGACCCGCGCCTTCGTAGGTTACGGCGAAGCGTCGCGCATCGACGCTCGCGGGTTCACCGTGCAGGACCCGCCCCTCGGTGTCTTCGACGGCCACCGGGGCGCCCAGCGCCGCCGCGAGCGCGTCGACGAGCACCCGGGCCTCGGCCGAACGTCCGATCACCTGCTTCAGGGCGACACGGCTCATGCGCGACTCACAGGCCGAGCACAGCTCGGGCCTTGTCGAGCAAGGCGTCCGGGTCGAAGGGCTTGGTCATGTAGAGGTCGGCGCCAGCCTCCTGGCCCTTCTGCCGATCCAGCTCCTGGCCCTTGGCCGTCAGCAGCACGATGTAGACGTCGGTCAGCCCGAGTGTGTGCTTGGCGCGGTGACACACGTCGAAGCCGCTCAGCTTCGGCATCATCACGTCGAGGAACACCAGATTCGGCTTGGCCGACTCGATGATCGCCAGCGCCTCTTCGCCATTGGTGGCCGTGAGCAGCTCCACGCCTTCGTCTTCCAGCTCCTCGAGTGTCTGGTGAATCAGCGTACGCAGGTGTGGTTCGTCATCCACGATCAGAATCGTGCGTGTCACAGGGGGCCTCATTGATAGACGAGAAAGAGGACGTGGTCCATCCCCTTCTCGAAACGGAGCATCCGCACGTTCTCCGACTGCGCGGACAAGACGGAGTTGAGCAGGATGATGTCGGGCTTCAGCGCCCGCGCTTTCTCGACCAGGTCGGCATCGCGCGCGTCCGACACGCTGTAGCCGCGGCTCGTGAGCACGTCGGCCAGCGTCTTCACCGTGGACGCGTCCTCGTCGACGACCAGCACGTGGCGGTGCGACTTGCGCTGCTCGATGAGCGCGCCGACTTCGCGGAACAGCAGGTCGGTGTCGATGGGCTTGGTGAGATAGCGATCCACGCCGATGCGGATGCCGCGCTCGCGGTCCTGCACGATCGACAGGATCACGATCGGGATGTCCATCGTGAGCGGGTCGTTCTTGAGAATCGCGGCCACGTCGAAGCCGTTCATCTCCGGCATCATCACGTCGAGCACGACGAGATCCGGCCGCTCACGCCGCACTTCGACGAGCGCTTCGCGGCCGTTGGTCGCCACGCGCACGACGTAACCGGCCTCGGTCAGCTCCTGGGTGAGTAGCTCCCGGATGTTCGGGTCGTCGTCCACGACGAGCAGGCGCGGGGCCCGTTCGGCCGTGCGCGGCGTGGTGACCACCACCTGATCGCGCAGCTGGCGAATGAGGGCCGCCAGCTCCATCGGTGTGGCGCCGGCGCCGGCCGTCGGGACCTGCGCGTCGGGCAGCGGCACCGAGAACGAGAAGGTGCTGCCGTGGCCGAGTTCGCTCTCGACCCACACCCGGCCGCCGTGATGTTCGACGATCTCGCGGCAGATCGGCAAACCCAGGCCGGTGCCCTTCGGCTTGTCGGTGAGCGTGTCGCCGACCTGCTTGAAGCGCTCGAACACCTTGGGCTGATCGACCGGCGCGATGCCCATGCCGGTATCCACGATGCTCACCACGATCTCGCCGCCGCGACGCACCGCGCGGCAGGTGACCGAGCCGGCATCGGTGAACTTCACCGCGTTCGAGATCAGGTTGATGACCACCTGGATCAGGCGGTCGCTGTCACCCGTCACGACCGGCAGGCCGGGCGTCACCTCGGTGATCAGGCGCAGGCCCTTCTGCTCGAACAGCGAAGACGTCGCGGCCGTGGCCCGGTCGATCACCTCGGCGAGTGACACCGGCTCCATGTGCCATTCGAGCTTGCCTGCCTCGATCTTGGCCAGATCGAGCACGTCGTCGATGAGCTTGGTCAGGCGCTCGCCTTCGCTGACGACCACCTTGAGGTTGTCTTCCACCTGCTGGATGGTCGACACGATCTTCTTGTCGTCTTTCGGCACGAGCGGGAAGATGCGGTCGTCCAGGCGCTTCTTGATGATCTTGGCAAAGCCGAGCACCGAGGTGAGCGGCGTGCGTAGTTCGTGGCTCACCGTGGAGAGAAACGCGCTCTTGGCCTGGTCGGCTTCTTCGGCGATGGCGCGGGCGCGCTGCGCCTCCTCGAAGAGGCGGCGGTTCTCGTGCTCCTGCTCGTTGAGCTGACGGTAGGCCGCGGCGTTGTCGAGCGCAATCGCCGTGTACGACGCCAGGCTGCGCATCATGCTCACGTGCTGTTCGGTGTAGGCGCCCTTCTCGAAG
>JANORI010000291.1:0-21173 GCA_031415235.1 Acidobacteriota bacterium
CGCGTCGAAGATGCTCTTGGTGAACGTCTGCGGATTGCGATCGACTATCGGGAACCACGTGCTCTGCACCTGCACCATCACGCGGTGGCCAGCCTTGAAGGTGTAGTTCTGCGTGTGCAGGCTGAAGGTGTAGGGCTGCACGGTATTGGCCGGAATCGGCGTAGGCGTCTCGAAGCCCCTGCGGTAGCGTCCGCGAAACACCTCGTTCGACACCATGAGCTGGTAGCCCGCGAGGTTCCAGTTGTCGGGATGGTGCTCGGGATACACGTCGATGAGCTTCACGATCCAGTCGGCGTCGGTGCCAGTCGTGGACGCGAAGAGCTTGGCCACCACCTCACCCGCAATCGTGATGTCTTCCTTCAGGGGCGGCGACTCCCAACTGAGCACGTCGGCACGATCGTCCACGAAGCGCTGGTCCTCGATCAACCACGTGGACCACTTCGACCCGCCAGCGAAGTAGGTGGGCTGAATGGGCCGCTGGCGATAGGGCACGGGATGCGCGGGATCCGACACGAACGTGTCCGACCCGAGCGCGCCAGGCGCGGGCGGCGTGCCGATGGCCAGCAGTTCGTTCGCGCCGAAGTAGAGGCCGACCGTCTTCGTCTCTTTCGCCGGCGGCCACTGGCTCCACTGGCGCCACTGGTTCGTGCCCGCTTCGAACGTGAGCGCTTCGGGGAAGTTGCGCGCGCCCTTGTCTTTCAGGAAGTAGGCGAAGAACGGCGCCTGCACCTGGTCACGGAAATAGGCGGCCGTGTCACCGCCGAAGCCAATCGGGCCGAGCGCCGTGCCGTCCCGCGTCCAGCCGCCGTGGTTCCACGGGCCGACCACGAGGTAGTTCTGACTCGCCGTGTCGAACTTTTCGAGCGCTTCGTAGATCGTGATCGGGCCGTAGAAGTCTTCCTGATCCCACCACCCGGCCACGCTCAGGGTGGGCACCTGCACCGAGCGGAAGTGCGGCACCATCGTCTGCCGCTTCCAGAAGTCGTCGTAGTCGGGATGGCGCACGTAGTCGTTCCAGGTGGGAATCGTCTCGCGCAGGTACTTGCGGTTCACCGCGCTGAGCGGGCCGAGCGACAGATACCAGTCGAACGTGTCGTAGCGGTCGAATTCGAAATTCTTCACGTCCTTGCCGGCTTCCATCATCGTGGCGTATTCGAAGGCGTAGCTCAGGCGGAACGCGCCGTTGTGGTGGAAGTCGTCGCCGAGCCACATGTCGGCGGGCGAGGCCTGCGGCGAAATCGCCTTGAGTGCCGGATGCGGCTCGATGGCGCTCATGATGGTGGTCCAGCCGTCGTAGCTCACGCCCAGCATCCCCACGCGGCCGTTGTGTTGCGGGATGTTCTTCAATAGCCACTCGATGGTGTCGAACGTGTCCGTGCCTTCGTCGAGGCCCTTCGTGTCGCCGGGCGTGCGCGCCGGGCGCTGCATCACGAACTCGCCCTCCGACTCGAACTTCCCGCGGATGTCCTGGAACACGAAGATGTAGCCCTCATCCGCCAGCGCCTTGTAGTAGCGCGTGAACGAGCCGGCCGCGCCGTCGATGCCATAGGGCGTGCGGCGGAACACGATCGGCAGGGGCCCCTGCTGGTTCTTGGGCGTGAAGATCTTGGTGAAGAGCTTCACGCCGTCGCGGGCGGGGATCATCTCGTCGCGAATGGTGAAGGCGGCTGCGGGGTCTGGCGCTGGCGTGGTCTGCCGGGCGTCGAGCGCCACGGCGGCGGCGACGGCTGTCGCACCCAAGCCCAGGAGGACCAGCGGCAGGAAGCTTCGAGGAGTCATGGCGGGAGTATATGGCCCATCCACCGGGCGGCATCCAGCAGGAGTCGATATGTGACCACATCTACTACAATGTAGACACGGAGGGGTTCCGGAGATGAGAGAGCGCAGCATCGGCATTCGAGAGTTGAAATCGAAGCTCAGTGAGTGCGTTCGCGAAGTGAAGCGAGGCGGCACCGTCGTCGTGACCGAGCACGGCCGGCGGGTGGCGCGGCTCGTGCCCGAAAGCGAGTCCCTCGAGGACCGGCTCGCGATGCTCACGACGGCAGGCACCGTACTCTGGAGCGGTCATCGACTGGGCCGCGCGGCGGCTGGGGTGCGGCCGCGAGGGACGCAGACGGTGGCGGATATCGTCGTGGAGAATCGCGGGTGATCGTCTATGCCGATGCGAGTGCACTCGTGAAGCGGTATGTCACGGAGGCGGGTTCGGCGGAGGTGATCGCGCTCACGACCGGTGCCGAGGGTGTGGCGACAGCGCTCGTCACGCGCGCTGAAGTGGCGGCGGCATTTACGCGCGCGGTGCGGGTCGGCCTGCTCGACGACGTCGGCGGCCGCCGAGCGCAGCGTCGATTCTCGCGCGAGTGGCCCGACCTCATGAGGGTGCCCGTCACAGAGACGCTGGTCGCGCGGGCCGAGGCATTGGCGTGGGGACATGGACTGCGTGGCTACGACGCGGTTCAGTTGGCGTCGGCGATGACGTGGCAGGATGCCCTGGGGCAAGCGATCGTCTTGGCGACATTCGATCGCCAGTTGTGGGAAGGCGCGCGAGATGCCGGACTGCGTACCTGGCCCGACCAGTTGCCCCGCTGAACGCGTGGCGCGCACAATCACCGCACCATTGGCCCTCACCCCCGGCACCCGTCTCGGTGTCTACCAGATCGCGGCGCCCATTGGCGAAGGCGGCCCGCCTTCGCTCCCTCACGGTAGCATGCGGGAGCTTCGGCGAAATCTCGCCGTAGCCCAACGGGGTTCGACATGGTGACCGGCGAAACGATCGGGCACTACACGATCGTCGGCAAAGTTGGCGAAGGCGGAATGGCGTAGGTGTTCCGCGCGCGACACGAAGCTGGACCGCGACGTCGCCATCAAGGTCTTGCCCGAGGCGTTCGCGCATGCCGCGGACCGGCTGGCGCGGTTCACGCGCGAGGCCAAGACGCTTGCGGCCTTCAATCATCCGCACATCGCCGCCATCTACGGGCTCGAAGAGAGTGGCCCATCGGCAGGCTCAGGGCAGGCGACACCACGGCGCTCGTGATGGAACTCGTCGAGGGTGATGACCTGTCGCAGCGGATCGCCCTCCTCCGCGCGCTTCGGCGAGGCAGGCAGGAATGCCGCTCGACGAAGCACTGCCCATCGCGAAGCAGATCGCCGAGGCGCTCGAAGCCGCGCACGAGCAGGGGGATCGTTCACCGCGACTTGAAGCCCGCGAGCAACAAAGTGCGCGCGGACGGCACGGTGAAGATTCCGGCCACACAAAATCCACGCTAGCCTTTGAGCGAATCGTCCGGTATCGATAGCAGGGGGTGCGTGGTTGACGCGTGTCATTAACGGTTGTATCGTTCAGTCGCATGAGCACAGCCGGCCAGAAAGCCGCGCGCCTCAATCACGCGCGGCAGGTGCTCGCCGAGGTCGAGGCGCTGCCCGACGGGGTCGAGCGGTTGGTGCGGGACTACGGCATCTCCCCGCGCCAAGCGTATCGGGACTTGCACCAGGCGCGGCGCTTGCGGGCGCCGGTGCCGGTGCCAGACGCGACCATCGCGTTCACCGTGAAGCTGTCTCGGGGGTTGGTGGGGGCCCTGCGGGCCCATGCCCAGGCCACCGGCCTGTCGTTGAGCGAGCTGGTCAGTCGCGGGGTCTCGCGGCTGTTGGCCCGGAGCCGCGGGCGTGGGTGATCGCCCCACGGCGCCCCGCGCCCAGAGAGCAAGCACTTGAAGCGCGTCATCAGCCACTCGGTAGTACACGTAGTACCGAATTCGGGGAAAGCGTTACTCGTCGTACCTCAGACAGCCCGGTCCGGCGTGCCCTCGCTCCCATGGCCGAGTGCACGCGAAGTAGACCAAGGATACGGTCGAGTTCCGTCGAGCACCGCTCCGGGCGCCATCGGTCTATTCGCTGCCCACCACGTCACCGCCGCCGCGATCTGCGCCTGCGCGTCATCCGTGATCTCGATCCGCAATGGGGTGGTCACAGAGATCGGCGCAGCTGGTCCCGCAATGCCTCCCACGACACGACCCGGCCGCGGTCGGCCTGGGCGATTGGCGCGAGAAGCGCACGCTCGTCCTCAGCGGACACATCGAACGTCTCGTCCCCGTCGCTCGCGACGACGGTGACGACCGACCCTTCTTCCAGGGGTTCGCCCTCCAGGAGGACCTGGCCGCCCACGACTCTGCCAGTTGCGACTCTCATGGCTGGATCCTACACCCCGGCGCGCGTACTTCGAGAGCAGTGTGTGACGTTGATCGGATCACCGGGTCAAGAGAGGCACAGCCCACTTGACGACGACCGGCCGTCGTACGTTGCGCCCTGTTCCGCTGGGCGCTTCAAGCATGCTTGTTGTTTCGCGTCGTTCGTGTCCGCCGAACGACCGGCGCATAGCCCGCGGCGCCCGAATGCCCGGATGATGCCATGCCACAGAAGGTGAACGCCGTCGGGTTCATGCGCAGGTTAGGCACCGCGCTGACCGGTAGCCTGGATCGGCCAACGGGCGTAGGCCAGACACCACAGCAGTATCACGTTTGCGACAGGCACGACTGCGAGAATACCGAGCCAGGGGGAAAACCCAAGCCGACTGCAGAGTCGTGCGGCAGGCCAGACAAGCGAAAGCCATGCGCCAAGAATGGCGACGACAACAAGCAGTTCCGGAATTCCGATTGAACCCATAAGCCCTCGCGGCGAATCGACGTCCGTATCCACTTGCTCGGTCGCTTAGGACAACACCAGCGTGTGCCATATCAACGGCTCGGCTTCAGCCGCGGCGGCATCATGATCACGCGGGCCGCCGTCGGCTGCAAGCCGTGGTTAGTCAGCAGTTCACTTCTGTTCCGCGACTAGACGCTTGAGATGGTCGTCGACCGCCTTCGACTCGACAATCTCGCGGAGGAGCCATGACGGGAACACGATCGCGATATTGGAGTTCTCAGCGAACGTCTGCTTCGTGTCCGCCGGCACCGAGACCACCTCGCGCGGCTGCGCCGGGTAGAAGCCGTGGAGGACGCCCAATACGAGCCTGGTGCTGCCGATGTTGAACATCAAGAGGCCAGGCAGTACGACACGAGCGGTCGTCTGAATGTTGTGGGTTCTGAAGTCCTCGCGCGTTGCGATCACGCTGAGCGGAACAACGGTGTACTTCGCGCCTTTGAAATGCGGCGTGCGAAACACGGCCAAGTCGACACCAGGATCGCTGTGCTCCCAGTACTCGCCGCGCCGGGGGCGCCGCCTCCGCCACCGCACCGGCGGAGACGGGATCGTGCCGCGCCGCACGATCCCGTTCCCGCGCGACGGCTCTCCTGCCCAGGAGGGCGCGCCGCCGCATCCGACAGCGGCGTCAGGGTTCCGTATTGGTCACGATCGACCAGCGCACCGCAGTGCGCAGCCGCGTCTGGTTCGAGAACTGCAGTTCCAGCTGCAGCGTGTGGTTGCCGGGCGGCAGCAGGCCGCCAGGAATGGGGCAGCGGAACGTCTGCCCGCCGGACATGCTGCCCGGCCGCAGGCACGCCAGGAAGTAGCTGGTGGCGTTCAGGCCGTCGAACAGGATGCGGCCGCCGATGACGCTTCCCGGGGCCCCTTGGAGGGCCATCACGATGTCGAAGCCGGCCGTGCGGAACAGCCGGCCGGACTCCGGCGTGATCGTCAGGCCGGCCGTGGCCACCGGCTCACCGTAGATGAAGTCGTCCATGGCCACGACGTCGAGCGCGCCCGACTCGTCGGGGCCAAACGTGGTGTCGCCCGACGTGATGCGGACGCGGCCGACGATCTCGCCGGCATCGAACGACACGCCGAGGAACGACAGCGTCTCGTTGCCGATCCAGGACGGCACGAAGCTCTCGTAGAGCAGCGTGCCGTCGGGCGCGAAGTACTCCAGCTTCGTGCTGGTGGCGCTGTCCACGTCGGTGAACACCGCCCCGAACCCGGTGACGCCCGCCGCCACGGCCTGCGTCCCCGGCACGTTGAACAAGACGTCCATCACGTTGCTGCCGAGTGGCGCGAACAACTTCGGCACGCTGAAGGTGGTGAACAGCGTGGGATAGGTGGCGTTTACCTCGGCGAACTCCGTGACCGTCGATCCGCTGATGCCGAAGGCCGTGCCCGGCGTGGTGAACGTCGCGCCGCGGGCGGCGAAGCGCGGCATCGGATTCGGGTCCCGAACGAGGCCCGTGCCGGGAACTGCGTCCCAGTTGATCTCGCGCCGGCCCGACGCCTGCGTGCCCGGCGTGACGCCGTTGTTGGCGCCGCCGAGATCGGCGCGGAATTGATCGACCGAGGCTTGGATGGCCGCGGCGCTGACGCCGCTGGCCTGGCGCACCACCGGTCCCGCCAGCGCGGGACCGGCGACGAGCAGGCCGGCTAAGAGGAGGAGGGTAGTTGGCAGTGACGATGGACCGGAAGTTGGTTTCTGCATGCTCAGACTATCGAGCATGTCGGTCCGAGATCGCAACCGTGGCCGCATAGATGCTGGCTCGATCATGGAGGACGAACCGATGGGACGTCTGCGGGGTGAGCGCCATGCGGAACTGTTGGATCGCGCGGAATCGGCGGCCGTCCAGGCCTCGACTTCCACCGCCAGAGGAGCCGCCAGCCCTGGCGATGCCACCGGATGGAGCGTGTCGGGCTGGACCACGGTGAGCAGCGAGCGCCAGTCCAGCAGGTGTGAGAGCACGACGAGGATGGCGCCCGTCGTCGGGTCAGCCCGTCTCGGCTTCCTGCGGCGCTCCTGGTAGAGGGCCAGCTGCTTGCGCAAGAACGGGTGTTCGGCGACCAGTTGCGCTCGAGACGTCACCGCGAAACGGCCCAGCGCGACGACATCGCACAGCAGTATTCGCGTGAACGACCAGTAGCGGATTACCTTCCGCTGGGAGAGTGGCCATGCCTACGAAGTCTGCGTCGAGGACTATCACTAGAGACCCAAGCTGGCTTGGCCCGGCGATTCACCCGGGGGAGATGCTGCTCGAGGAGTATCTGATACTCAGGCTTTGAGTGGATGGTGGATTGAGGGCTTCGAATAGGCCTCGTCGCCGTCAACCCCAGCTTCGTCGCGATGCCGTCCTCGCGCTGTCGGTACCGGACCTCGAAGGACGCCCGGTTCCGCTCGATCGCGCCCATGAAAGAATACGGCGACTTGCAGCCGCCACATTCGAGTTCCCAGACACGGGGAAGACATGCCACGTCCTTCAGCTCAGTCCGACCCGATCGCCATCACCGAGAGCGAGACCTATCAGACTCTGCTCACACGCGCGCACCGGCGGACCGGCGGCGTGCCGCCCGAGCGCATCGTGCGCCACGTCCTGTCGGTTACCCGCGGAGGCGATTGGCCGGTCCAGCGCGACGCGCTCGACGCGGTGCTTCGCCGGTGCGCGTCCACGCACACGGACGAGATTCAGATCGTCGGACGACCACGTGGCCGGCTGCTGGGTCTGTACGCCACGCGGCGCCGTGGGTCGCGCGCACGGCCGTACCGCACACTGCTCCGTCAGAGCGACCCGATCGACGGTAGTTGCGAGTGCGCCGATTTCCTCCGGAACTCGCTCGGGCTGTGCAAGCACCTGGTCGCCGTCCTCGAGGACGTGGTCTCGAAGCGGAGTCGCGGCGTTGTCGTGCGCGAGTCGGATTCCGAGTCCGCGCCCCTGCGCTGGGATCCCGTCCGTCCATTGACCGGCCCTGGCGACTGGCTGGCGCGGATTCGTTGGGTGAACGGCACACCCGACCGCAACCTGCGGCGCTGGCTGCGTCCAGCAGGCGAAAGCGGCTGGACGATCATCGTTCCCGGAGCGTCGCGGCAGCGGCTGGCGCTCGTCGGGCGATTGCTCGCCGCACTCCGCGACGGCGACGATGAGCCCGCCCTGCACGCGGTGCTGCTGGTAGAGCGCGCACGACTGGCGCCCCAGATCCAGACGGCGAGCGCCCGGAAGCCGCTGCACCGTGCGCTGCAGACCCTCAAGCAATCGCTCTACCCGTATCAACACGACGGCGTCGAGCGGTTCTTCGAGCAGGGACGCCTGCTCCTGGCCGACGACATGGGCCTCGGCAAGACCGCGCAGGCGATTGCCGCCTGCCACGCTCTCTGGCACACCGGGCGCGTCCGTCGTGGGCTCCTCGTCGTCCCTGCGGCGCTCAAGTCGCAGTGGCTTCGTGAGTGGCAGGCCTTCACCGACGCACCCGCGGCCGTCATCGACGGGACGCCCGCCGAGCGCCGCGCCGCGTTCGAGGCGTGCCGGCGCGGGTTCCTCCTTGGGAACTACGAGCAGCTCATTCGTGACATCGACGTCGTGCGCGAGTGGACGCCGGATATCGTCGTGCTCGACGAGGCCCAGCGGATCAAGAACTGGGCGACCAGGACCGCGCTCACCGTGAAGCGCCTGGATCCCCGGTACCGTCTCGTGCTGACCGGCACCCCCATGGAGAACCGGCTCGACGAGCTCGCGTCGATCGTCGAGTGGGTCGACGACCTCGCGCTGGAGCCGAAATGGCGCCTCTCCGCGTGGCACACCACGCCTGTGGATGGAAAGGCGGAGATCGGCGGCGCCCGGAACCTCGAGACACTGCGGACCCGTCTGGCCGCCTGTATGGTCCGGCGCGTACGGCACGACGTGCTGAGGCAGTTGCCCGCGCGGACCGACACGCGGATTCCCATCGAGATGACCGCGGAGCAGATGGAGGAGCACGACGCGCTCAATCTGCCGATCGCACAGATCCTCGGCCGCGCGAAGCGGCGTCCCCTCGCGCAGGCGGAGTTCTTACGTTTGATGTCGCTGCTCACCACGCAGCGCATCATCGCCAACGGCCTGGCCCAGCTGCGCTTCGAGCAGATCTGGCCCGACCTGTCACGGATCGAGCGGCCCACGGACTCCACGCTCAGGGGGCTTGCGAGCCCGAAGCTCGTGGAGCTGCGCGAGCTGATCGGCCAGCTGGCGCTCGCCGAAGGGCGCAAGGTCGTGGTGTTCAGCCAGTGGCGGCGCATGCTCCGGCTCGCGCACTGGGCGACGCGCCACCAGCTCGCGCGCGAGGGCGTCACCCCGACGTTCTTCACCGGTGCGGAGGGCCAGAAGCGGCGTACGCAGAACCTCGTGGACTTCCACGACGACCCGGCCTGCCGCGTGCTCTTCGCCACCGACGCCGGCGGCGTCGGCCTCAACCTGCAGCGGGCTGCGAGCGCCTGCATCAACATCGAGCTTCCCTGGAATCCCGCCGTGATCGAGCAGCGCGTCGGCCGGATCCACCGGCTCGGCCAGCGGCGCCCGATCGACGTCTACAACCTGGTGAGCGAGCCCGGGATCGAGTCGCGGATCGCGGATCTCGTCGGGTCCAAGAAGGCGTTCTTCACCGGACTGTTCGATGGGACGAGCGACGAGGTGACTTTCGAGCGTGCCGGAGGTTTTCTCTCCCGGATCGAGCGCATCGTCGCGCCGGCGATCGCGCCCGCCGCGGCCCGTGCCGAGGACATCAGCATTCCCGAGGATAGTGGCGCCGACCGCGAGATCGAGGCGGTCGTGGCGGCGGGGGACGAGTCGCGTGATGGGCCAGGCGCAGCCGCCGCGGGGCCGGAACTGATCGCATCCACTGCGGACATCGAGCGCCTCGTGTCCGGCCTCCGTGTCCAGCACACCGCCGGTGGCGGGCTGCTCATCGAGGCGCCGCCCGAGACTGCATCGACGCTGGCAGCGCTGTTCGCTGGGATGGCGCAGCTGCTCCGGGCCGTCGCGGCGCCGAAGGTGACACGAGGAGATCCGGGCGGGCGGCCATGACGATCGCAGCAGGTGGGGTTCGCCGTGCCCGACGCGTGTACCCCTGGCGATTCGAGAGCAGTGCGTGACGCAATCCTGCGGTCACTGAGCCATCGCGACCGACGGCCCTCGATCGCTGTCCAAGCCGTAGGCATCGTGAGACGCGACCAGGGACCCGCCGGAGACCGAGCCAGAAGAGCCGATCGGACCAGCGAGTCGCAGGTCTGGGTCTAGTGCGCTTGTAAGGACCAGTCCCGCCAACCGAGCGGCATCGCGCTCCATCGTCTCGCGCAGTTCCTCGCTCGCCTTCTTCATCTGGGCATTCCACGCCAGGAGTGAGTGCCGCTGCGAGCGCGGACAGCCATGCGTACAGGAGCCACGTCATCGCCCCCTCTTCTGGGAGTCGCGCTACGCTCGCTTGCCGTAGCGGAGATAGATCGCGGGGAGCAAGACCAGATTCAACACGGTTGACGTGACCAGGCCGCCGAGAATCACCACCGCCATGGGATGCTCGATCTCGTGGCCGGACCGATCGCCCCCCGCGATGATCGGCACGAGCGCCAGTCCGGTGACGAGCGCCGTCATCAGGATCGGCGCCAGTCGCTCCTCGGCCCCGCGCATCGCAAGTTCCTCGCCAAACGGCACACCCTCTTCGTGCTCGAGATGCCGATAGTGGCTCACGAGCATGATGCCGTTCCTGGCGGCGATGCCGAGCACCGTCACGAAGCCGACGAGCGTCCCGAGCGACAGGACGCCGCCCGTCAGGAACACACTCGCCACGCCCCCGATCAGGGCGAACGGAATCGTCAAGGCCACCAGCGCCACCAGCCGCACCGAACCGAAATCCACGTGCAGCACCAGCAGGATGCCCAGCAGTGAGAGTGCCCCGAGGGCGAGCAGCCGATTCTGGGATTCTGCACGCGCCTTGTATTCACCCAGCACCTCCGGATGGTAGCCCGCATCGAAGGGGATGCCGGCGAGCGCGGTCTCGATATCGCGCGCGACCGATCCGAGGTCACGGCCTCGGATATTGCTCGTGACATCGATACGCCGAGACCCGCCTTCGCGTGTGATCTCGTTCGGCGTGGGGGCGAGCGTGACGTCCGCTACGGACTCGAGCGGCGCGTAACCTCCACCAGGAAGCTCGAGGGGGAGCCGGCGCAGCGTGAACAGATCCCGACGGCGGGCGGGCGTGCTCCATACGACCACGTCGAACACCTTCTGCTGGTCGAAGACCTCGCCCACTTTCGTGCCCCGCAACACCGTGGCGACGGTATCGCGCACCGTGGCTGGGGTGACGCCCACCTGCTGCGCGCGCTCGGGCCTGAAGTGCACCTCCACCTGCGGCACCAGGGTCAGCGCTTGTACCTTCACGTCGGCGGTGCCGTTCACGCTGCCAATCGCCTTGCCGACCTCGGCCGCCTTGCGCTGCAGCACGTCCAGGTCGGGTCCGAAGATGCGGACGACGATGGTGGCGCTGGCGCCCGTGAGCACCTCCTTGATGCGTTCGCGGAGGTAGGTGAGGAGGTCGCGCTGCAGGCCCGGATAGCCGTCCACGACCGACTGAATCGTTGCCACCGTCGCCGCGTAGTCCACCGACGGATCGAGGCTGATCCACAGCTCCGTGAAGTTGACGCCGACGACTTCGTCGGCCACCTCCGCGCGCCCGATGTGCGCGCCGAAGTTGCGCACGCCGGGAATCGCCCGCAGCTCGCGACTGGCGCGCAAGGTGATGCGGGTCATGGCGTCGAGCGATGTGCCCGGTTTCTCGACCCAGTGCATCAGAAAGTCGAACTCCTTGAAGTGGGGCAGGAATTCCTCCCCGAGCAGTGGGTACGCCAGCGCCGTCCCGATGAGCGACACCGCCACGATGGCGATGGCCTGCCGGGGCGCGGCGACCAGGCGCGGCAGGACTCGCCGGTAGGCCGCCTTCAGCCGGCTGACGAGCGGCGACTCGCGTTCGTGCACAGCCTGTGGCAGCAGCAGCAGCGACAGCGCCGGCGTGACGATGAGGGCGACGAGCAGCGAGGCGCCAATCGCCAGGATGTAGGAGAGGGCCAGCGGCCGGAAGAACGAGCCCGCGAGGCCTTCGAGCAGGAACACGGGCAGGAATACCAACGCAACGATGACGCTGCCGTAGACGACCGCACTGCGCACCTCGAGCGACGCCTCCAGCACGACCTGGAACGCCGGCCGCGGCGCCGGCAGGGCGCGATTGAGCCGTAGCCGCCGCACGATGTTCTCGACGTCGATGATCGCGTCGTCCACGACCTCGCCGAGCGCGATGATGAGCCCTGCGATGACCATCGTGTCGAGCGTGCCGCCCAGGTAGTGCAACACGAGCGCGGCGGCGAGGAGCGACAACGGGATCGCCGTCAGGCTGATGACGGCGGTGCGCCAGTCCCACAGGAACACCACGAGCACCACCACCACGAGCAGGCAGCCGACGAGCAGCGCCCGATTGAGATTGGCGATCGACATTTCGATGAACGTGGCGGGGCGGAAGATCGTCGAGTCGACATCGACGCCGGCCAGGCCGGGCTTCAGCGCGGCCAACGCGGCCTCGACATCGCGGGTGACCTGCAGCGTGTTGCCGTCGGGTTGCTTCTCGACAATCAGGAGCAGGCCGGGACCGTCGTTGACCACCCCATCGCCGATCGGCGGTGGGAAGCCCTCGACGACCTCCGCGACGTCACCGAGGCGACGGACGCCGCCCGAACGGGCCCCGCCGGGTGGGGCCATCGGCGCCGTGCGCTGTGGCAACGCCATCATCGCGAGATCCGACGCCTGCTTCACCGACGACACGTGCGCCACGGCCAGGCGCTGGTTCGGCGTCTCGATGAAGCCGCCCGCCGAGACCGAGGTGGCGTCGCGTGTCGCCGTCATCACGTCCTGCAACGTGACGCCGTTGGCACGCAGGCGATCGGGGTCGACGAGCACCTGCAACTGCCGGTCGCGCTGCCCCCAGATTGCCACGTTGGCGACGCCTGGAATGGCCATCAGGCGAGGCCGGATGGTCCACCGCGTGAGCGTCGTCAGATCGACCTGCGACAGGGTCTTCGACGACACGCCGATCTTCATGGCGCGGCTCAGCGACGACAACGGCGACAGGATGACGGGTGGACGCACGGCCGATGGCAGCGTCGCGGCCACCCGTGTCAACCGCTCCTGGACGAGCTGACGCGCCACGATGCGGTCGGCGCCACTGCCGAAGATCAAGACGACGGACGACAAGCCGAGCACCGACTTCGAGCGGAGCGTCTGCAGGCCCGGCACGCCACTCATGGCCGCCTCGAGCGGGACGCTCACGATCGCCTCGACGTCCGCGCTCGAGAGTCCCGGTGCCTCGGTCTGGATCTCGACGAGCGGCGGCGCGAACTCTGGGAAGACGTCGAACGGGGCGTCCCGCGTCGTACGGATCCCGACGACGACGAGCACCACCGACAGCGCGACGACCGGGAGACGCAGCCGCAGGGCCGCGGCGACGAGCGCGCGCATCATGAGCGCAGCTCCGGCATCACTTGCCGGCCCCGAACTCGGTACCGAAGAGCTCAGCCGCACCGGCCGTGACGACACGCGTGCCCGGCGGCGGCCCCTGGTCGAGGACGGCGAAGTCGTCCACCATGTCCACCACGGACACACGACGACGTACGAAGATGTTCGCGTCCTGCGCCTCGTAGACCCAGGTGCCGCCGTAGGCATCGTGCAGCAGGGCGGCGCTGGGCACGACCAGGCTCTGCGCCTCGGCCGTGAGCGGCACACGCACGCCGACGCGTTGGCCCGGACCGAGCGCGCCGCCTGGATTCGGCGCCGCATAGTACAAGTCGACCGCTGCGGTCGACGGGTCCGCAGACGGTGGGGCGGTCACCGGCCGCGCCTCCATACCGGCGACCGTCCCTGCGGCCCCCACGGGCACGATGCGAGCCGGGCTCCGGCGGTCGACGAGGGCGACGTCTCCGGCATAGAGCGGCACGCGAATCCATACCGTGTCGAGCCGCACGAGATCGAAGAGCGGCGCGCCCGCCGCTACCGTCTGCCCCGGATTGGCATACAGCGCTTGGAGTATCGCGTCAGCCGGCGCATTGATGGCCAGGGCGCCCGTCGCGCTCACGCCGCGCGACGCGAGCCCCAAGCGGTCCTGCGCGGCCTCGAGCGCGGCGTTGGCGCCGATGAGATCGGCTTGGGCTTCTTCGGCCGCGCGCCGGCTGCCGGCACCGTCGGCGGCGAGTCGGGTCGCGCGCTCGACGCGTTGGGCGGCCATCGCCTGGCGGCCCGTCGCCTCGGTGACCGCCCGCTCTGCTTCGATGCGAACGTCGCGCTCGGCTGGGGCCAGCGGTACGAGCCGGACCACCGTCGCACCCTTCTTCACCGTGCTGCCGATGCGGACCGGCCCGTCCGCGGCTTCCAGGGTACCTGCGAACGGCGCGGTGACGGTGCTCTGGGCGCCGCCGGGCGCGATGACGTCGCCTCCCAACGTGCGGCTTCGCGTGACGCCGCGCTGCTCCACCCGCGCCGTCTCGATGCCGAGGCGGGTGACGGCGTCCGATGTCAACGTGATGCTGGTCAGCGAGGCCTCGGTAACCGGCGCCGTGACTTTCGCCGCCGCGGCTGTCGTGGCCGGTGTCGCGGGAAGCTGTCCGCCACAGGCCGCCATGCAGGCAGCCATGACCAGCAGGAGGCACAACACGGACAGGCGCATGTGCTGCGCCGTGCACGAGCGAGCGTTAGCGGTCACGCGAAGCCTCCTGGGGGGGTGCACTGCACGAACGGCCGACGGCTCGCTCGATCCGCGCCCGGGCGCGATGCTCGTCCGCGGCGAGTTCCCGCTCGCGAACCCGAGCGTCGGTCAGCCGTCTCGTATGCTCCAGCACGAAGAGATACGAGGTGTCGCCTTCGGTAAACGCGCGATTCGCGTCGGTGACGTTGGTGTCGAGCGGCACGACGATCCGTTCCCGCCAGGTCTCGAGCGACTCGCGCGCCTGGTCGAAGAGCGCGGTGGCTTCGCGGAGTTCGAGCGCCACCTGCTGCTGGATGGCCGCATAGGCGGCCGACGCACGCTGCAGTTCCGCGCTGGCGCGTGCCCGGCCGCCTTGGTTGCGGTTGAACAGCGGCAGGCTGGCATCCACGCCTGGACCGGCCTCGAACCCCTCGCGCCCCTGACCATTCGCGTCGAGCACGGCGGTCAAGGCAAGAATCCGGGATTTCTCCCAACCCAGTCGTGCGGCAGCGGCTTCCACCCCAAGCTCGGCGGCGCGCACGTCCGGGCGGGCGACCAGCGCCTCTCGCAGCAGGTCAGCCGTAGGACCGCACGCCGCGGCGATGGGAGACGGGCTGACGTCGAAGGCTGGTGCGTCACCAGAGAGCCCGAGCAAGAGGCGCAGTCGTGCGGTGGCGATGGCGACATCGTGCACCGCCCGTTCGGCGTCCTGTTGTCCGCGGGCCGTGTCCACCCGCGCGGCACGTGCGTCCAACTCGCTGATGTCTCCGGCCGCCAGCCGCGATTGCGTGAGCGTGTCGATATGGGCGAGCAATCCCGCGGTCTCGGTCGCAAGCCGCTGACGATCGACGGCGAGGCCGAGATCCGCGTGTGCGCTGCGGACCGCCAGCACGAGGTCGAGGCCCGCCTGCACGAGGCGGTGGCCCGCAGCATCGGCGGCCAGACGGGCCATGGCGACGCGCCGAGGCCGTTCCCACAGCACCGCCACAGGCCAAAGCAAGGTGGCTTCGAGCTGCTTCGGGCCAATCGGGAAGAGCAGGGACAGCACCGGGTTGGTCAATACCCCGGCGTCGAGCAGGTCAGCACGCGCGAAGCCCACGTCGCTCAGGCTGACCTGAAAGGGCGCGTTGTTCCACAGGGCGATCGCCACCGCCTCGTCTGCGGTGACGCCGTCCTCGAGGCGGATCCCTGCGGGTATCTCGGCGGGCCCGGCTCCCGCGACACGAGGGGCGGCGCCGGTGCGCGTCTGCAACCGATCCGCGGCGTCCTGCGGAGTCACCGGCGCTCGCGTCGCGCAACCCGGGGCGAGCGTCAGCGCGAACGCCGCGAGGCCGAGAAAAGTAGCCGGTCTGGGCATGGTGAGTCCGATTATTACCGCCCGCGAGGTTCTCGTCGATGTTCGCCTGCGGGTCGATCTCGCCCATGGTCTCGATGACATGGTGTCAGCGTTCAGGGCATCGACGTGCGCTTGACGTCAGCCTCGAGCCGTTCCTGCCGCGCCTTCACCCACGGCGAATAGTGCCGCTCGGTCAGCTTGCCGGGAAGATTGCGCGCCGTCACTGGCAGCGCTGGCGCGGTAGGGTCCCCCGTGAGATCACCGTCGAGGCGTAGAGCGGCTCGATCGACGCGACCAGAGACAGGCCTGAAGCGCACCGAGACGTCGACATCCGCGGTCGAGATGTCGCCCACGACCGCCACAGGAAACCGTGACCTCGTGGAGTCGGCATTTCCAACCCTTGTCCGTCAGGCGCCAGCCTCCGCTCTCGCGTCCCTGTTGAGGGCAGAGTGGACGGCATCGGTGAGGAGGACGACATCTGGCGTCTCTGGCACCGTCACCGCGGGCGCCGCCGGGACGGGGGCGCGTCAACGATGTGATGTCGGTTGGGCCGCCGGCTGTTGCCGAGCCCGCTGCCCGCTGCGGTGGACGTACTCGTTCTTCGAGTTGCGCCACGAGCGAGGCCGCGCGGTCGCGTCCCGCGCTGCCGAAGAAGTCGATGCGCTCAAGGGCCGCCAGCCGCCCGCGGAACGCCTCGACGAGGCGAGGGACGGCCGGGGCACGGGTGCCGCGTGTGCGCCGGGTCGCATTCACGCGTGCGAGCACACGCTCGATGTCTCCCGCGAGTGTGCCGTACGCTTCCTGCCGCGCGCGGCGGAACGCAGCGACCACGGCGTCAACGTAACAGACGTTTCACCTATAGTACGTCCGTTGCGACCCGGCAAGCCCCATGGAGGGCGGGGGCGGAGGTACCTCACGAGTCGCCGGTTCGGGAATCGGACACGGCACGCAGGAGCCACTCACCATGGACGCGTTGTTGAAGCGGGCACGAATCAGCGTTCGGCCACACCCGAGGCCGAGTGGCCAGTTGCGGCGGTGTCACTCGCCGTCAATGCGGTGTGTCCTCTGGCTGACCGCGGCCGTGTTGGCCGGCGGATCGGTGGAAGCCCAGGATCAGGGCACGCGGGTGGCTGATCTCGACCGAAGACTCACTGAGGCTCACGCGCAGGCGCACGCATTGCAACAGTCGATTGCCGTGCTTGCCGCCGAGTTGCGGGCATTGAAGGCGCCCCCAGCGGCGAACGTCGCGGCTCCCGCCGTGACGAGTCGTGACGAGGTCTCGCCCTACCGTGAACAGGTCTTACGACCGGACCTTGGAGGAGACGAGCGGGGCCGCGAGTTGGTCGCAGCGCCGGAACTCTTCGTCCAATCGCGTTTCCAGGCGCTGCCGCTCGACGGAACCTCGGTCGAGGATGCGCCGACCAACTTCTTGCTGACCCGCATGGAGACACGCTGGGCCGGACGGCTGTCGCCGAAGGTCGGCCTCGGCTTCGAGCTCCAGTACCATCCGGCGCCAAGCGGCGCCGCCTTCGAGCTGGTCAACGATGCGTTCGTCGAGTACTACCCGTCCGACCGTGTGTCCGTTCGCGTCGGACAGTTCGTCAAGCCGTTCGGGTTCGACATCCAGCAGTCGAGCGCCGAGCGCGAGTCACCGGAGCGCGGCATCTTCGCTGGCTATTTCTTCCCGGGGCAGCGCGACCGTGGCGTCATGCTCCAGGCCGACCTGACTGGCGGGGTCCAGTTGTCGATTGCCGCCCTCAACGGCAACCGCTTCTTCGCCGACAGCAATCGCCGGCTGAACGTCAACGCGCGCCTGCGCAAGGTGTTCGACCAGCTGCCGCTGGCGGCGGGCGTCTCGGCGCAATTCGGCCAGCAGCTCCTTCCTGACGGCGTGACCGGTAACGCTGACGAAAATCTGGTGGGCGCGGACGTGCAGTGGGCGTGGCGGCGCCTCGGCGTGCGGGCGGAGTTCGTGACCGGCAACCGCCCGTCCACCCTTCTAGACCTCGAGCCGGAGTTTGCGCCGACCTTCCGGTCCGGGGCACGGTCGAGCGGTGGGGCGGTGTTCTCGAGCGTGCGCGTGACTGGGACGGACCAGGTGTACGCGCGGTACGATCGGTTCAACGGCGATCCGGTGTTTGGCTACGACGCGCGGGCGGTCAACGTGGGCTACCTGCGGAAGGTCGGGGCGTACTCGCGCATCGGCATCGACTACCAGTTCAAGAGCCGAGTGACCGCGAACGACGACAGCCTGAACAGTCGGTTCCAGGTGAGCTGGAACGTCGAGAAATAGCGGCGCGTACGGGACTGGGAGAAAGCGATGCGGAGTTGGACGACAGCCATGCTGGTATTGGTGGCCGTGTGGGCGGTCAGTGTCACGGTGACGACTCAGGGCGGCCGCGCCGCGCGTTCGACTACGCGTCAGCCCGGCCAGTTCAGCGGGCAGGTGGTGAGTGCCTCTGGCGCCATCGCTGTTGGCGGTCCGGCAACCAACCCTGGCCATCCGGTGGCCAACGCCACGGTCTATCTCGTCCCCGTCGCCGCAATCGACACCACGACGCGCATCACCGCCAGCGCCATCTACGCTGCTCCGTATCCGGCTGAGGCCATCGACGAACCGCTCGAGGACGCGATTCGACTCCGAGGCACCGGGTTCCCGCAGGCCACCACCGACCCGCAGGGGAACTTCCTCGTGACCACCGTGCCCGACGGCAAGTATTTCGTGCACGTCACACCGGCCTCGACGGATGCCGAGCACCTGCCGGGTGGCGATCGCAGCCGGCACAGCTACACGGCTGAGCAGCTGCGCGGCCAGCCGATGACGATCGAGGTCTCCAGCCGCCCTTCCTCGGCCGCCCGGTACACGGGCAGTTCGGCCTGCCTCGCCTGCCACCAGGACAAGCAGCACTATCAGGAGACGGCGCACAAGCTCGGATGGACCGTCCCCGGTGCGCCGGCACGGACGCAGGATTTTTCGAAGCACCCCGACTATTTCAAAGCGCTCGAGTCATTTCCCGAGGTCGACGCGTACACCGGGGGGACGCGTCTCGAACTGGGGGACTACGACGCCGCCAGAGGTGACGACAAGTTCATGCTGCGCGCCTTCGGCGACACGCGCATGCCCATCGCCCTGTCGTACGCGGACGTCTACCTGTGGCGGAACAAGGCCGACCGCAAGTACCTCATCACGCTGGTGAACCGGCTGAACCCGCAGGATCCCAATAGCCCCGCGCACCTCGAGATCAAGCTGCTCTACGGCGGGGCCGTGCACGACCAGCGATACATCGTGTCCGTGCCGCCCGGCTTGGCCGCCCGGCAGGCCTGGTACACCGTGCTGCGCTACAACATGACCGGTCGTGACAACCGGCTCAACCGAGAACGGCGCGTGTGGCACGACTACAAGTTCTACCTGTGGTGGTCGGCCGGGGTGGACGGCCGCTACGGCACCTCGGACGACGCGCTGACGGCGCCGCCGGTCAACACCAACGCCGTGCAGACGATGTGTGCGGCCTGTCACCTGACGGGGTGGCAGCGCTACCAGGACAAGGCCACGGGCCAGTTCCTCGTGCGCGCGGTCAACGATCCCGGCGGTGAGATCGACATCGACGATGATCCGGAACTCGACGAGATCAACGTGGGCTGCGAAAGTTGTCACGGCCCCGGGTCGGAGCACGTGGCCAACGGCGGGCGCTCCCGTTTCATCGTCAACCCCAAGTACCTCTCGGCGGAACGCTCGAGCGTGGTCTGCGGCCGGTGCCATGACCGGCGGCAAGGCTACGGCGGGCCGACTAATGGCTACACACAGCCCATCAGCGAGACCGGCGAGATGGCCCCACCGGGCATCAGCCGACAGGAACTCCTCACGCGCTACACGGATCCGGTCAAGAAGGGACCGACCATGCGCGGGCCCGGGCGGGAAGACAACATCTGGGCCGATGACATCCACTCGAACAAGCCCCATCAGCAGTACGCGGACTTTCTGAAATCGAAGATGTACAGGAACGATCGCGTCCTGGTTGCCTGCTCGGACTGCCACGACCTGCATGGCGGTAAGCCGTTCCCAAGGGCGCTCGTTCACGACGCCAATGACCCTACCTCGGCACTCTGCCAGCGCTGTCACACGGTCGACCCGCTCGCCCACATGGACACCAAGCTGAACGCGAAGATGAAGGGACTGCAGACGCGCTGCATCGACTGTCACATGCCAGGCACAGCCAACACCGGCGGTATCGCTGGCGATTTTGGCCGGATGATCAAAGTGCCGCCCTATGCCAACGCTCAGGATGAAGAAAACAGCGCGTACTGGCAGGGCCCGTTGAAGTCCCACGTGTTCGATGTGCCGTTGAAGACCAATGTGGCGGTCGACGGCGTGCCGCCAGGGCGGGCGATGCCGATTCCCTACACCTCCGCCTGCGGAACATGCCACGTCGTGAACGAGTTGCCGTTCAAGTAGGAGACACTATTCTTGATGACCATGGTTCTGACCGCACTCCTGACGCTCTCGGGCCTGGCGCAACCGTCCGCCGGCGCCAAATCGACGCACGTCGTGTTCGTCTGCGAGCACGGCGCCGCCAAGAGCCTCATTGCCACCGTCTACTTCAACACGCTGGCCGCGGAGCGCGGTCTCACGGCGCGCGCGGCGTTCCGTGGCGTCGACCCGCAGGATGCGCTATCGGTGCGGGCGGTGGCTGGCCTGACCGACGACGGGTTCTCCATTCCTGCACAGCGCCCGACCGCGATCGCCGCGGCGGATGTGGCGGCGGCCACGCACATCGTCGCGATCGCTTGCACGCTGCCCGACGCTGCGATGGTCTCAGGCAAGGCGGGCTCGTGGGACGACGTGCCTGACGATCAGGGCTATGGACCGATGCGCGACGCCATCGTTCGGCACGTGCGCGCCCTGCTCGATGCACTCCGCTGAGCCGCAGGGCGGCGGCATGATCTCCCTTCGTCGTCTGTCCCTCGCCTTCGTGCTGCTCGGCTTGGCGCTGACTGCGTCCGCCCAGAGCGCCCCGCCTCCGCAGCTGCGCGCCGGCACGCTTGACACCGCGCACAGCCTCGACGGCCGGCTGGACGAGGCCGCGTGGGCGGCGGCCGGCGTCATCGACGCGTTCCCGCAGGCCGATCCCAGGGAAGGTGCGCCAGCCACGGCTCGCACGACCGTGCGGGTGCTCGCGGGGCCGAAGGCGCTCATCATCGGCATCGACTGCGAGCAGCCCCCAGGAGTGGGCATCGTCAGCTTCAACGTGCGGCGCGATGCCGGGCTCACGCAGGAAGATCACGTGCGGCTCGTGCTCGGCCCCTTCATGGACGGCCGCTCGGGCTACGTCTTTGCCCTGAACCCCAGCGGCGCCCGCTACGACGGCATCATCAACCCCGGGGGCGAGAACGACAGCGCCGAGTGGGA
>JANORI010000292.1:0-1948 GCA_031415235.1 Acidobacteriota bacterium
CCGTACCGGTTACGACACCCCGGCCGCGAAGCGGGCCCGGGCCGCGGCGACGATGCGCACGTACTTGGCCTGTTGTAGCTGGTACTCGGTGAGCAGCAGGGCCACCTGGGCGTCGCTCAGTTCCGCCGACGTGATGACGCCATTCTCGTAGGACACCTGAGCGATGGCCACGCTCTCGCGGGCGAGCTCGAGGGCCTGCTGCTGGGTGGCCACGAACTCGGTGGCGGCGTCGAGGTCGGTCCAGGCGGTCTCGAGTTCCAGACGGCCCGCGTCGAGAGCGGCGCGAAGGCCATGCTCCGCCTGGCGCACCTGCGCTTCGGCGACGCTGCGTCGGGCGGCCGCGCCGGGAGCGGCCAGGAGCGGCATGCGCACCGCGATGCCGAACGTGTAGTGCTGGTTCGTCTGGCGCAGTAATCGCGTCGCCTCGTCGTTCTGAGCCTTCTTCGAGGTCGTCTTCACCTGCAGGCGGGCCCGCAGCGGATCGCCGTTGACGCCCACCGTCGTGAAGATCTGGCGCACCTCTGGGATGCCGCGCACGACCGCCTCGACGCCTGCCACCGCCGCCTCGCTCTGATCGAAGGACGTGCCGGGCGCCGGTTCGACGAGCACCTCCATTTGGCCGCGGTCCTCGAGGGGCACGAACTCGGTGCCGATCACGCGCAGCGTGGACAGGCTGGCCAGGAACACGACCGCGGCCGTGGCCACGACCGACCAGGGATGGTCGACCGCCCAACTCAGCAGGCGGTGGTAGCGCTGGTCGATACGATCGTAGAACGCGCCCCAGTTCTCGAGGAAGCGCCCAACCCTGGTGCGGCGACGTTCTTCGGGCGGGATGAAGCGTACGAACCGCGAGGACAGCATGGGGTCGAGCGTGAAGGCGACCAGGAGCGACATCGCCACCGCGAACGCAATCGTGAGCGCGAACTGCTTGAAGAACTGGCCGACGATGCCGGTCATGAAGCCGACCGGCAGGAACACCGCGAGAATCGTGAAGGTGGTCGCCATCACGGCCAGGCCGATTTCTGCCGTGCCCTCGCGGGCCGCAGTCGTCGGGTCCTTGCCCATCTCCATGTGCCGGTAGATGTTCTCGCGCACCACGACTGCGTCGTCGATGAGAATCCCGATCACGAGCGACAGCGCCATCAGCGACATCATGTTGAAGGTGAATCCCACGACATACATGAAGAAGAACGTCGCGATGACGGAGGTCGGCAGGGCCAGCGCGGAACGCAGGATGACGTCGGCGATTTCGCCGGCCTCCCGGAACTGTCCCTTTGTGCGCAGCGTCACGCTTCGCCCGTCGCGCTCGACGTTGCCGCCCGGCAGGTCCAGGTTCTCGGCGGCGAGCTTGCCGGCCACCTCGGTGATCGGCATGCTGAGCGCCTCGAGGCGGCGCGGGTCGAGATTCACTTGGATCTCGCGCACCTGGCCGCCGTTGATCTCCACCGCAGCCACGCCGTCGATCTGCTCGAGCAACGGCTTGAGGTCGTCCTCGACCTGCCGGCGGACGTGGTCCGAGGGCAGAGTGGACCCGACCGCGTAGATCATCACGGGCAGGGCCGCGACGTCGAAGCGCTGGATGGTCGGGTCTTCGATGTCGCCCTGAACGGCCAGCACGACGCGGGCGCCGGCGCGGGTCGTGACCGCCTCGCGGGGCACGATGACGCCAGTCGAAGCCGAAGCCGTCACGATCCGGGCCGTCGCATACATCCCCGAAAGCAACACGGCGTCGGAATTTGGCACGGGAATCTCGACGCGGAAGTGACGGTTCCGCTCGTTGACTTCGGGGGCGATGGCGGCCAGTTCGCCTGTGTAGCGCTCGCCTGAGCGCGCCTGCACGATCACCTCTGCGGGCATCCCCACTTTGAGCCGCCCGGCGTCGTGTTCCGATACGCCGGCTTCAAGCTTCAGCACGCGCAGGTCGGCCACGACCACGACGGGCAGATCG
>JANORI010000293.1:0-2261 GCA_031415235.1 Acidobacteriota bacterium
GCTGTGGATGGCGCGGGCCACGAGTTCCTTGCCCGTGCCGCTCTCGCCGGTGATGAGGATCGTGGAGCGGCTGGGCGCGGCCTGGATCACCAGGTCGAACACCTGCTTCATCTGCGGGCTGTTGCCGATGATGCCGGCAAATTTGTGGTAGCGCGCCTGCAGGTTCTGCTTGAGAGTGAGGTTCTCAGCGACGAGCCGGCGGCGCTCGACGGCGTTGTTCAGCACGACCAGCACTTCGTCGTTCTTGAAGGGCTTGGTGATGTAGTCGAAGGCGCCCTTGCGCATGGCGCTCACGGCGGTTTCCATCGAGGCAAACGCCGTGATCATGATGACCGGCAGCTCGTCGTCGAAGTTCCGCAGCGCATCGAGCACCTGCAGGCCGTCCATCTCGGGCATCATCACGTCGGTGATCACCGCATCGAACGGCATCGAGCGGGCCAACTCCAGCCCCTCGCGGCCCGACGGCGCCAGGCGCACCTGATAGCCCTCGCGCGTGAGCAGCGTCTCGAGAATGTCCCGCATGATCTCTTCGTCGTCGATGACGAGGACCGAGCCTTGGCGTCGCATGTCGGCTGCGCTTTCCCGGGCTACAGGCCCGTTCCCTGCTGACGTGACTGGCCCGGCTGCTCGACCCGCGCTCCGGCAAACGAGAGGATGAACCGGGTACCCTGGCCCTCGGCGCTCTCACACTGGATACGACCGCCATGTTCCTGAACGATGCCGTAGGAGATCGACAGGCCGAGACCAGTGCCCTGCCCGATGCCCTTGGTGGTGAAGAACGGATCGTAGATACGCGACACGTGCTCGGGCGACACGCCCACGCCGGTGTCGCGTACCTCGGCAATGGCCTGGTCGCCGTCGAGACGGGTCACGATGGTGAGCCAGCCGCCACTCGCCATGGCGTCGCGGGCGTTGAGGAACAGGTTGAGAAACACCTGCTGAAGCTTGAACTCGTAGCCCGACACCAGCACCGGCGTGTCGGAAAGCTCGCGGCGCAGGCGCACGCGACCTTTGTCGAATTGGTGCTCGAGCAGCGCGAGCACGTCGGTGGCCACGGTGTTGAGGTCGACGACCGCCCGGTCGCCGTCCTCTACGCTCGAAGGCCTCGACAAGTTGAGCAGGCCGTTCACGATGCGCGCCGCGCGGAAGGTCTGGCGCTCGATCTTCTCGAGCACCTTGGTCCGCGGGTCGTCTGGGTCGGCCTGTTCGAGCAGCATCTGCGTATAGCTCGAGATGCCAGTCAGTGGCGTGTTCACCTCGTGCGCCACGCCGGCCGCGAGCAGTCCCAACGAGGCCATGCGTTCCGATACGCGCAGCTGTTCCTCGAGGTGCGCCCGCGCAGTGACGTCCTCGAACATCACGATGGTGCCGGCCCATTCGCGGCCCGGCAGCGGCAGGAGGGGCACCGTGGTGATGTTGACGAGCAGCCGGGTGCCGCTCTGCGGACCGCGAGCGTCGAGCGGCACGCGGTACTCGGTGCCGCCACCAGGCGAGGCCGCGCGAGCCGCCTGCACGGCGGCCACGACCGCTGGTTCGAAGAGCACATCGAGACCGCGCCCAACGGCCTCGCCACGACGCAGGCCGTGGATCCGTTCGAGGGCATGATTCCAGTGCACGACCGCGCCATCGCCGCCGACCACGAGCAGTCCGTCGTCAAGCGATTCCAGAATGTGTTCGTTGAACGCCCGGAGGCGATCGAACTCGGCGGCCTTGAGGTGCAGCTCCCGGTAGAGCCTGGCGTTCTCGATCGAGGTGGCCACCTGCCCCGCCATGGCGGTCAACAGCACGACATCCTCGGTCGTCAGCGGCTCGCCGTTGTCCCGCCGGCCCAACGCGATCACGGCGATCGATACGCCCTTCGACACACAGGGGACGAAGTAATAGAGCTCCGCGTCACGCCAGAACTCGACCTCTTCCGCGGGATAGCGAGCGGCCGCCATGGGGTCGTCGAGCCGCACGACGTGCCCCTCGGCGAGGCGCGCCGCCACGGCCGACCCGCGAGCGACCGTGGGCGGTTGCCGATCGAAGCCGTCGTGCCGAATCGACTCGAACGCACCGAAGCCAGTGCCCGACATGAGACTCAGGCGATCGACGACCAGAGTATCCTTCACGCGCGACAACAGACGTTCGGCGAGTCGGTCGAGGTCGAGGTCGGTGTTGAGTTCACGCGCGAAGCCCACCAGCGCCCTGCGATAGTCGTAGCGATCTCGGTAGAACACGCGGTCGATGGCGCTCTGCACCGCGTCCTTTACTGGCTTGGC
>JANORI010000294.1:0-1980 GCA_031415235.1 Acidobacteriota bacterium
TCGAATTCTGCGCTCAGGCCAGCGCCACTGGCATACGCCTGGCGGTAGGCCGCGGCCACCTCCCGGGTCTTTCGCTGACGCAGGTACTGGTCGGCCGCACGGCGCAAGACGGCGGACCGTCCGTCCCTCTTCACTTCCTCGTCACGGTCCAGGCGCGCCAGTAGTGCGTCATCGAGGGTGATTTGTATAGCTTTCATATACAAATCATACAGCATCAGTGTCTACGCCTGGTGATCGACCAGGGCGCTCGGCTCACCGCGGTCGAGGTCAAGTCGGGCCAGACCGTGGCATCCGACGTGTTCGCCGCGCTGGGGCCGTCCGCGCCAAGACGGTGACGTGAGGCGCGACGTCAGGGTGGGGCACTACTGCGTCGGCACGCGGCGTTTCAGTTCCTCGAACCAGTTCTCGACCACCATGATCCGCTGGTCGACCGATCCGGGCACGACGAGATTCTTGGTTACCAGAAACTCGGTGCCGTCCATCGAGAGGTCGTAGCTGCGGAAGCCCGAGAACCCGCCAAACCCTGCGTAGGCGTGCTCCCACAGCTTTCTGCCCGACCCGAACTGGAACACCGCGCCGGCCGTGTCAACGGGCGCGGCAAACATCGCCTGATCGGCCTGGTAGAAGAGTTCCCGCCCGTCTTTCGACCACAGTGGCCACTTCGCACCCCGGGCGACCTGCCATTGGCCGTCCGCGACATTGGGGAACGGACGCACCAGAATCTGCCCCTCGGTTTCATGCGTGTAGGCCAGCCAGCGGCCGTTGGGCGAAATCGAAAGGGTCCCTTCGCTGCCAGGCCCAGCCAAAAGAGGCGTGGTGGATCCCGCAGCGATGTCGAGCATCCAGATATCGCGCCCGGTCGCGGCGGTGGTCTTCGAGAAGAGCAGCCGCGTGCCGTCTGGAGTGAACGCACTCGCGGCCCCGCCCCCTTCCACTGCCGTCATCTTCTCGACGGCGCCGCTACCATCGCTGGGCTTCCGGTAGATGCCAGGGCCATTCACGTCGGAGCGGAAGTACACCCAGCGACCGTCAGGGGACCAGATCGGCCCTGAATCCGGGCCGGGATCGAACGTCAGCCTGAGCGTCGTGTTGCGGCGAAGGTCGACGACGACGATGTCGGCGTTGCCGCCGTCGTTAACCTGGAGTGCGACGCGACTGCCGTCGGGAGACAAGCGCGGCCAGCTCCACGGGCGCGCGTCGAGGTCGAACGCCGTCTCGCGCCCGGCTCGATCAACGGACGCGAGCGCGCGGGGAGATGTCCCGGCATCACCGGCGGGAAGGTAGACCAGCGTACCGGTATCGCTTACCTGATAGTCGGCGGCGCCGGCCTGAGTGACGTCGAACCGAAGCGCGTCGGTCATCGCGACGGGGCCGCCCGTTACGCGCAGCGTACGGGGATCGAAGGGCACGCCTGAAGCACTCCACGCTGCGCGAAGACCACGTGACCGGAAGGCAGGTATCGCCCGTCGGTCGCGTCCTCGGCAATAGTGACCGTCTCCTGGCTGTCCAGTCGCCTGGCGACGACCTTCGCATTCTGCCACCGCAGGCCGGGCGCCACGGTGAAGAGCACGGCCTTCCCGCCGGGAAGCATCTGTGGCTGCCGCGCGGCCTCGTTGCGGGATGCGTCCAGGGCCACGACCTGTTCCGGAACGCCACCCTGGGCCGACACGCGCCAGACGCCCTTCGCTCCCCAGCCAAACACGATGGTGTCGTCGTCGCTCCAAGTCGCGCCCCAGGTTTGATCGAGATCACAGAGCTTCACGGGCGCCCTCGGTGCCCGCCAGCGGCTGCGCCGTCGTCGTCGCCAGCGACCGCAGCCAGAGACGGGACGGCCCGTCACCCGACGCGACGAAGACGATCTGCCGGCCGTCGGGCGAGAGCGCAAACGACCAGGCTGGTCGGTGGTTGGCGTGTTGATCTCGGTGCGCGTCTCTGGCGGTGGCGTCTCCCGCACGTGCCGCAGGGCCGGCATCGCCAGTG
>JANORI010000295.1:0-3618 GCA_031415235.1 Acidobacteriota bacterium
TCCTCGAAGAGGCGGCGGTTCTCGTGCTCCTGCTCGTTGAGCTGACGGTAGGCCGCGGCGTTGTCGAGCGCAATCGCCGTGTACGACGCCAGGCTGCGCATCATGCTCACGTGCTGTTCGGTGTAGGCGCCCTTCTCGAAGCTCTGGATGGTGATCAGCCCGAGCACACGGTCCTTGGCTTCGAGCGGCAGGTAGATGATCGACTGAGGCGCCTTCGACATCGAGCCGTCCTCGAGCGGACGGCTTTGTTCGTCGAAGCGGCTGACATACTTCGCGAACTCGGTGTGGACGTCGTTGATGAACACCGGCTGGCGATGGGTGATGCACCACACCGGCAACTGGTCCGGGTCGGCCGTGCTGCGTGAGTAGGGCGCGTAGCGCTTGCCCTGCTCGATGGCGAGCCGGTACTCGATTTCCTGGCGCTCAGGATGATACAGGCCCACGCCAAACACGTCGGCGTCGGCAAGCTGGTTCACGCGCTCGTAGAGCTTGTCGAAGATGGTGTCGAAGTCGAGCGAGGCGGTGATCTCGCGGCCGATGTCACTCAAGAGCTCGATGTTCTTCTTGCCCTCGCCTTCGGACCGGGCCAGCGCCTCGGCCGACTCCGCGCGCAGCCGGGCTTCGGCGAACTGCGCCCGCTCGCGCTCCTTGCCAATCACCCGCCGGCGCTGCACCCGGTCGAGCCCGAAGACGAGCCCGATGAACCCCAACAGGTAGGCCGCGTTGGCCCACCAGGTGCGGTACCAGGGCGGAAGGATGGTGAAGGCGTAGGTGCCCTCTTCGCTCAGTTGGCTGAGCTCATTGCGGGCCCGCACGTGAAAGCGGTAGTCGCCGAACGACAGGTTCGTGTAGTCACGTCGCGACTCCGTCGACCAGGCCGACCAGTCACCGTCGATGCCGTCGAGGCGCGATTGATACTGCGTCGTGCGCTCGTTCAGAAACGACGGCGCCGCGAACTCGAAGCGAAGCGACCGGCTGTCCGCGGTCAGCAGCGGAGTGCCACCGCCCGAGGTCTCCGGTGATACGTGCGAGGCTTGATTGACGGTGATGCGGCGGAGCAGCGCGGAAAACCGGGGCGTTGCGCGCGCGAATCTGGTTGTGTCGAAACGCGCGAGGCGACCACCCGTGCCGAACCAGAGCACGCCACTCTTCTCGGCATAGAAGGCACCGGTCCGGTCGGCCGAGAACCGGCTGAAGAGCTGTCGGTCGACGCTGTACCCGTCATCCGGCTGCCGGGTCATGACCGCCGCATCGCGGCCCGAGGAGACATAGATGCGCCCGTCCGGCCCCTCGGTGACGTTGATGAACCCTGAGTCTTCGTCACGTTCGACCACGTCAAAGGTGGTGTCGGGCACAAAGCGCTTCGCCGACGAATCGAATACGGCCGTCTTGCCGAGCACGGCCACATACATCTTGTCGGCGATGTCGAAGACGGTGGACCCGCCCTGCGCTAGGCCTTGCTCCGCGCCATACCGTTCAATCGTTGGGGCGGTGGGACGCGGCCCGACCCCGCCGGCAATGTCGGCCCCGCGGAGCAGCAGCAGCCCGGACGACTGAGTGCCCGCCCACAAGGTGCCATCGGCCTGCTGGTGCAGGCTGCGCACTTGGTCGGACACGCCGGCCACGCGGCCCTCGTTCACCCATCGCCCGTTCGCCCAGATGAGCGAGGCCAGCCCGTCGGCCAGTCCCACCCAGATGCGATGCGGATCGACGCGCGACGTCTCGACGACGAACGTGCCGAACGAGCGATTGGTGGATTCGACGATGGGCTCGGCCACCGCGCCCGTGACGCGATAGAGCCCGTCACTGGCCGTGAGCAGCAACTGGGGCGGCGTCTTGCCGTCGGGGTCAACGAACTCCTTGAAGGCCCAGAACTGGTTCGCCACGCCAGTTACATTCAGCAGTTCGGGAGGACCGGCCGTCCGCAGCGAGAGGTACTGCACACCCTGACCGTGGGCGATGTAGAGACGCCCGTCGTGCCGGCGCAGATCGCTCGCAGCCGCGCGCAGCCCGTGCTCGGGGCCGTAGAGGGAAAACGGAGACTGTGCCTCGACGCGAGCCAGGCCGACGGCGAGCGCCAGCCACAGGCCGCCCTCGCGGTCGGGCATCAGGTAGTAGACCGACGGGCTCAACAGGCCGTCGCTCTGATCCACGTGCTCGAGCAGACGGCCCCGGCGGTCGAGAATGACCACGCCGCCGGCCGTCGTGGCCAGCGCGATGGAGCCGTTCGGCAGGTTGAAAGCGCGATAGAGGTTCTTGGTCGTGATGACCGCATCCGCCTCGGTAGCGAAGGGACGCATCGTGGCGCCGTCGTAGAGAAACAGCCCGCCGGAGCGGGTGCCCATCAGCAGCCGGGTCTCGTCGTAGGGAATGATGATCGGATAGCCCTCGGTGCCCATGCGTTCCGCGCCGGGCACCGGCTCCAGCACGTCGTTCCTGAGCGCCATCAGCACGCCGCCGGCCTGGCCGATGTAGAGCGTGTCGTTGGCAAACTGCGCGCGATTGAAGATCCGGCCCGTCGGTTTCCAGACCTTCATGACGCCGTCGGCCCAGCGGAACAGGCCAATCTGCGTCTGGAAATACACGCCCTCGGGCGCGGCGAAGGTTCGCCACACGTCCTCGAACACGCGGACGTCCGCGGGTACCTTGTCGAGAAGCGACACAAAGCGGGTCTCGCCGTGCTGGTCGGGCTCGATGTAGCCAAGGTCGCCGACCGCGCCGACATAGATCCGCCCGCTCGCGTCGGCAGCCAGCGAACGGATGGTGGTCTTGGTGGGCGTCTGGATGCGACGCCAGGTCACGCCGTCGTATTCGAGCAGCGCGCTGGTCGACCCGACGTAGATGACCCCCCGTGCGTCCTGGAGCAGCGCCCAGTTCTGTCCACCGCCTTCATAGGTCTCGGGCGGGTAGTGCCGAATGAGCAGGCCGCCCGCCTCTGGGTCTCGAAGCGCCGGCGCGGCGGGGGCGGCCGTCGTGACCGGCGCCGGCAGAGCAGCGGACGCAGGCCCCTGCATCCCGGCCCGGCCAGTTGCGCAGACGATGGCGCCGGCAACGAGCAGCAGGCGCACCGCGGGTCGGAGCCGGGGGATGGCCGTCAAGGTGCGCTGATTCTAACCCTACCCCTTGCCCTGGAGCTTGGCAAACGCCGCGGCGAAGGCCGTACTCAGCGTGGGCGCGAGACGCGCCGGCGGGGCTGAACGCGCGGGCGGAGCCGGGCGCGGCGGCGGAACAGTGCGCGGAGGTGTCACGGCGCGCGGCCCTGAGGCGGGCGCTCCGCCCTGGGGCGACGGCCGGGCCTCGCCCGGTTTGGCGGGCGGCCGCACCTCGCCGCTCTTCATCGTGAGCGCGATGCGCTTACGCGCCGCGTCCACTTCCACGACGCGCACCGTCACCACGTCGCCGGCCTTCACCACCTCGCGCGGGTCCTTCACGAAGCGATCGGCGAGTTGCGACACGTGCACCAGGCCGTCCTGATGGACGCCGATGTCGACGAACGCGCCGAAGTTGGTCACGTTCGTGACCACGCCTTCGAGCTGCATGCCGGCGACGAGATCGCGCAGCTCCTGCACGCCGTCCTTGAACGTGGCGCGCTTGAACTCGGGCCGCGGATCGCGGCTC
>JANORI010000296.1:0-1610 GCA_031415235.1 Acidobacteriota bacterium
GGGCCGGCCCAAGCGCGTGCCGCTCAGTCATGCCAACCTCTCGATCTCGGCGCAGAACGTCGCGGCGAGCTATGCCCTCACCCCGAGCGATGTGTCGCTCTGTGTGATGCCGCTCTTTCACGTGCACGGGCTCGTGGCCTCCACGCTGGCCACCCTCGCCAGCGGTGGCACGGTGGTCGTGCCCGGCAAGTTCAGCCCGCTCTCGTTCTGGCGCATCGCCCGCGACCACGGCGCAACCTGGTATTCGGCGGTGCCGACCATTCACCAGTTGTTGCTGGCCCGGGTGGAAGCCGGCGCGCCCAAGCCGGCCGGCGCCGAGAAGCTGCGCTTCATCCGCTCGTGCAGCGCGTCGCTGCCACCGCAGGTGATGCACGATCTCGAAGCGGCCTTCGGGGCGCCCGTGCTCGAGGCGTATGGCATGACCGAAGCCGCGCACCAGATGGCGTCGAATCCGTTGCCGCCGCACGACCGCAAGCCGGGGTCCGTCGGCCCCGGCACCAGGGTCGGCATCACCATCCGCGACGCCAACGGCGTGGCCCTGGCGCCGGGCGAACGCGGCGAGGTGTGCATCCTCGGACCGAACGTCGTGACGGGCTACGAGAACAACCCCGAGGCCAACGCCACGGCGTTCTTCGGCGAGTGGTTCCGCACGGGCGACCAGGGCTTCCTCGACGAGCAGGGCTACTTGACCCTCGTCGGCCGCCTGAAGGAGCTGATCAACCGCGGCGGCGAAAAGGTCTCGCCGCGTGAAATCGACGAGGTGCTGCTCACGCATCCGGCCGTCGCCGAAGCCGTGTGCTTTGGCGTGCCGCACAAGATGTGGGGCGAAGAGGTGGCGGCCGCCGTCACGCTCAAGGGCGAGGCCACTGAGGCCGAGCTGCTGGCGTTCTGCAAGGAGCAGCTGGCCGAGTTCAAGCGCCCGAAGCAGATTCACATCACCGACGTCATCCCGCGCACCGCCACGGGCAAGATCCAGCGGCGGGTCGTCGCGCAGGCGTTCGTGCCAGCTCCCTAGTGGCACGCGCGTGAAGATCGTCATTGCCGGGGCCGGCGCCATTGGCGGCTACATCGGCGCCAAGTTGACACGGGCGGGTGCGGACGTGGTGCTCTATGCGCGTGGTCCGCACCTGACGGCGATGCAGACGCGCGGACTGCGCGTGCTCAGCCCCGACGGCGACTTCGAGGTGCGGCCCCAGCTGGCTGCCGACCTGGCCACCGTTGGCCCGTGCGACGTCGTGTTCCTGGGCGTGAAGGCACATGCCCTGGCGGCGTTGTCCCCCGCACTGGCGCCGCTCTTCGGGCCAGACACGGTGGTGGTCAGCACCCAGAACGGCATTCCGTGGTGGTATTTCCAGAACACCGGCGGCGCGTTCAACGATCTACGGCTCGAGCGGGTCGATCCGGGCGGTGTCGTCGCCGCCGCAATCGACCACCGACGGGTCGTGGGATCGCTGGCCTACTTCGCCACCGACGTGGCCGAGCCCGGTGTGATCCGGCACATCGAGGGCAACCGCATCAGCGTCGGCGAGCCGGATGGCAGCAAGAGCGAGCGGGCCAAGCGCATCGCCGCCGCGCTGATTGCCGCCGGCCTGCGCTGCCCGCTGACCGCG
>JANORI010000297.1:0-4611 GCA_031415235.1 Acidobacteriota bacterium
AGGTAGGTGCGCAGGCCGCCGATGTGGTCGAAGTGGGGGTGCGAGCTGATGAGCCAACGAATGGGCTTGTTCGGCGTGAGCTTCGCCACCTGCTCGATCACGGCCAGGCTGCGCGCCTCGTTGAGCGGCGCTTCGAACACGGCGACGAAGTCTCTGAACTCCACCAGGTAGCTGTTGTGCGTCGAGCCACCCAGCAGATACACACCGTTGGCCAGCTTCTGGACCGCAACTGCGCTCGGGAACGTGGCCTGCCTGACCGAGTCGGGCACGGGCACGGGATCCTCGCAGACGTTAGGCAATACGGTCGGAAACCGTCCGCCGTAGGCGTTGTGGCCGGTGCTGGCGTTGTCGAACTGCCAGTTGTCGTCCCAGCCCTGGTGCGAGTGCCAGACGATGGGCCATTTCGCGGTGCCAAAGGTCATCTGCTCGGTGGACTCGTGCTCGATGTTGAAATCGCCCAGCGCCGGTTCACTGACGGTCGTCTTGATCCGCTGGATCTGATTGCGCGGGTTGATCGTGGCCTCGACGCGGTACTTGCCCAGCATCGTGATGGAGACGACGTGCATCTTCTCGGGCATCACGACGTTGCCGTCGCGGCCCATCTCGATCTGCTCCCATCGCCAGATCGCTACGGGATTGGCGCCCGGCAATCGGGCCGCCTTGATGAACCCGGGCGGGTTGAGCCAGAGATCCAGCTGGTACCGCTCCGCATCTTCGGGCGACGCGGCCACGGGCGGTGCGCCCTCGCCGTCCAGGTGCCATGCCTGCGCGCCATTGACGATGTGGGTCTGGCGCGTATTCTTCTGCACGGGCGTTCCGCCCCGCCACCCGAGGCCGTACTTCCAAGACGCGGGATTCAACCCGGGCTTGCGGTCGAACGTCTCCTTGCTGGTGCCGGTTTCCCAGTTGATGGTGCGCGTGTAGTTGGCGAGCGCGTCGATGCGCGGCCAGTCGACATTGACCGCGTACTCGAAGGTCTGGCCAACGGCGCCGCCATACGCGGTGCCCGCGAACGTGATGCACCTCAGGTTGGCCTCGCCGATCTCCAGCGCCGCGGCCGCCAGCAGCGGCCGGGGATCGACATAGCCGGACGGAAAGGGCTGCGCCCGTACGAGCCCGCCCGCCAATGCCAACGCCAGCAGGCACGCCCACATTCGGCCGACCGTCATTCGGGTGTCGTTGTCCACGTCAACCTCACACGTCAGGGCGTCACGACGACGCGGTGCTCGTTGGGCTGGTTCGACGGGATGTCCGAGAACCAGCAGATGAACTCGTCCACCAGGTCCACCTTCACCACATAGTCCCCTGGGGGCAGCGTCGCCGGCACGTCCACGACGAGCGTGGCTTCGGTGCGGGCACCTGGCTGCACGTCGCCGGCCAGGCGCGTGCGGCCGGGCAGGTCGGTCACCAGACGTCCGGTCGCCGCCTCGAGCCACTTGCAGCCGAATCGCACGTAGCCGCCCCGGCGCAGCGGCTGCGCCAGCCACACCGTGTCGCCGGTATTGGTGGCGCGGGCGCGGATCTCGAAGCGGCCGCCGGCGCGCACCGCCGCCGGAAGGGAATCGGTGTGAATCTCACAGGCGAGCACGCCCGGATAACGCGACGTCTTCGGCTTGACGCCGGCGCGCACGAGCATGGCGTAGGCGTGGCGCTGGTGCAGCTCGTCGATGACGCCAGCAGGCGTCATGTGCGGCCGCGGGTGGCGGCCCGAGCGAAACAACTCGATCTCCTGCACGGGCAGCAGGCGCAGCGGCGATTGCAGTGTGGCGTTGAGCATGGCGTCGGCGAAGCCGCCCTCGAGCGCGAGCCACAGGAATGCGAGCACATCGAACGCGCGGTCGTCTTCGCCGTGCTCGGCCCGCGCCCGGCGCGTTTCGTCGGCCTCGAGATGGGCGAGCCCGGGCTCGCACAGCACCACTCGGCCGCCCGGCTTCAGCACTCGCGCCAGCTCGGCGAGGGCCGCCGGCACCTCGCTCACGTGGTGCATGGCGTTCATGCAGAACACGCCATCGAACATGCCGTCGGCGCACGGCAGTGCCTCGGCGATGCCGCCCGCCACCTGCACCGTTCCGCTGATGCGGCCGGCATCGAACGACGGCCGGCGCCGGTTGTGGGCGAGCGCCTTCACGTCGGGGTCCACGGCCACCACGTCGTAGCCAAAGCGCGCGAGCATCTCCGACGAGAAGCCCGAGCCAGCGCCCAAGTCGAGCACGCGATCGCCGGGCCGGCAATCGAGCAGCATCAGTAAGGTCGAGAGGTCGAAGAGCCAGCGCAAGCCTTGGTCGTGGGTCTCTGGCGACAGGGGGAAGAGCCCTGCTTCGAACACATCTCCCACCCGCGCCCGCGCGTCGCTCATCCGACGTAGACTAGCATGCCGTTTCGTCCTCTTTCTGGCAGGAGCGTGGACCGTGAGTCGAGTCATACCGTGGAACCCACGCGTGGTGCTGCTGGCGCTCGCGGTGCTGACCGCCACTGCGCGCGTCGGTGTCGCGCAGGACAATCGCATCGACACGGTGGCCCCGACGGCGCCTGAACTGGCGGTGTATGGCGAGTACGCCATTGGAGTGCGCACGATCCAGGCGACCGACAAGAACCGGCCTGACATCCTGAAGGCGACCGAAGGGGCACCGGTCGCGCACTACGACCGCACGCTGACGCTCGAGGTCTGGTATCCCACGGCGCTGGGCGCCACCGAGCGACCGGGTGGTGACTACCGCGCGATCACGCGCGACCCCACGCTCACCGTCACGCTGCACGGCCGGGCCGTGCGCGACGCCGCGCCGCTGGCCACAGGCGCGCCGTCTCCGCTCGTGATCATCTCGCACGGCTATCCCGGCAACCGCTACCTCATGAGCCATCTCGGCGAAAACCTCGCGAGCAAGGGCTATGTCGTGGCCTCGATCGATCACACTGACAGCACCTACGACGACCAGAAGAGCTTCGCCAGCACGCTCTACAACCGTCCGTTCGATCAGTTGTTCGTGCTGAACGAAATGGCGCGGCTTGGGGCCGCTGGCTCGGGCAGCTTCCTCGCGGGCCGGGTGGAGGCCGCGCGCACGGGCATCGTCGGCTACTCGATGGGCGGCTACGGCCTGGTCAACGTGATCGGCGGCGGCTACAGCACGGCGGCCGCGTCGTTGCCCGGCTCGCCGCCCAATCGGCTGCTGCTCGAGCGGGGCGCCGACACAACGGCCTATCAGGCCGCGCGCGACCCACGCATCAAGGCCGCCGTGGCGATTGGCCCGTGGGGCATGCAGGCTGGCTACTGGGATGCTGCAGGTCTGGCCGGCATCCGCACGCCCACGCTCTTCGTGGCCGGGAGCGCTGACGACGTGTCGGGCTACGAGAAGGGCACGCGCGCGATCTTCACCGGCGCCGTGAACGCCGAGCGCTACCTGCTCACCTTCACGAACGCCAACCACAACGCCGCCGCGCCCATGCCCGCGCCGGCCGAAACCTACGCGTATTCGGCGACGCTCAAGGGATTCCCCTTCGCGCACTACGCCGATCCGGTGTGGGACACGGTGCGGATGAACAACATCCTGGCGCACTTCGCCACGGCGCACTTCGACGCGCATGTGAAGGGCGACCGGTCGCGGCTCGCCTACCTCGACGTGGTGCCGCACGGGAAAGACGCCGTGTTCGCGCTCGACCGCGACGGCACGCCGCTGCCTGCGCACACCTACTGGAAGGGCTTCAAGCGCGGCACGGCCGTGGGCCTCGTGCTCGAACGCGGCTCGCCGCCGACCAAGCCCGCGCCGTAGTCATCGACTCGGCGCCATCCTCATCGCCTCCTTTCGGCCCGGACTCGGCAGCCGAGGGGCCACGGTATCTCCTTCCGTCTCAGCTTCGCTCCGCGATGCCGGGCTGACGCGACGCAAGCTGCGAAGGGCTCCGCCTAGCTGGGGGACCGGCAGTGCTCGCGGTGCTCAGACTTCGCCGTCAGGAGATACCACGGCCCCCCGACTGCCGGCGTCAGCGGCGACGACTCGAGTTGCCGGGACCCGCCGCGGCAGCCCGCGGCCGATGTTTGCGCGCGTCACCAGCGCGGGAAGCGGCGTGGCGTCTCCGTGAGGCGAACTCCGAGGACCGGCCGCACTGGCGGTCCTCCGTGGTTGCCGGCGCAGTATGACTCCGCGGCAGGACGTCCCGCCAGGTCGGACCGAGGGTGAGCCGAGGGGAGACGCCGCGTCGCCTCACGCGCGCCACGCGCCTCGCCCGACCCACTGCGCTGTCAGGCCATGATGCGCACGACCACCACCGTCTGATCGTCGGTCTGCGGCGCCTGGCCGCGGAATTCGGCCATCGCCGCGAAGATCCGCTCGGTGATGAGCGCGGCTGGCTGGTCGCGGTTGGCGCGCACGACCTCACTGATGCGGCTCGACCCGAACTCGTCACCGGATTCACTGAACGTCTCAGAGATGCCGTCGGTGCAGAACGCGAACACGTCGCCGATCTGCGCCGGCACGACCAGCTCGTCGTAGGTCGTCGTGCCAAACGACCCGAGCGGCATGCCCGGCAACTCAATCTGGATGCACTCGGTGCCATCGGCCGAGCAGCGCACCGGGAACGGCAGGCCCGAGTTGGCCATCGTGAGCGTGTGCCGCCGCA
>JANORI010000298.1:0-2218 GCA_031415235.1 Acidobacteriota bacterium
CATCACGAACGCGTCGTGCGGGATGGCGTGCGCGGATCGGTAGTCCAGGCCGGGGCCGAGGCTCGACTCTGAGGAGCCGATGCGGTCGAAGTCGATGCCGTTGCGCACCACGGTGATCGCGGTCTTGGCCAGGCCGAGCCACGCGGCATAGTCGTCCGCACCGGTCTGGCTGTTGTTGAGCGCGCTCACCTGCATTCGCTCGAGCAGCACGCGATAGCCCGACTTCATGTACGGCTGGTAGAAGACGAAATGGGTGGGGTTGACGCTGCGCATGCTGAGTACGATCTGGGGCACCCCGGTCAGGACGGCAGCGAGTCCCGCCTTGATGTTGACCTCGTCCAGCCACAGGTGCACGACGTCGGGCTGCCGCTCCAGGAAGATCTTCGTGTAGCCCGCGACGTGGGTCAGATCGGCCGGCAGGTAGGTGCGAAGCGCACGCTCGAGGCGTTCGGCCGCCGGGTGTCCCGTTGTGGCGAGCGCGCCGGCATCGGTCTCGCGCACGACCTTGGTCACGGTCACGCCGGCGTCCGTCAGGGTGGGGAGGAAGAAACGCTGCCACTCTTCCTCGAGGTACATCGCGAGGACTTCGATGTCCACGTCGTGCGCGGCCTTCAGGCCGACGAGGGTGTTGACCAACTGGCGTTCCGCGCCGCCCGGTCCCAGCGTGCCTATGGCGGCGATCAGCAACGGCCGTCTGCCGCGCTGGCGTTGACCCGGCGGGAGCGCAGAACTCAGGAGCGCGCGGAACTGTCCGTCGAAGCGTTGGTCGAGCACGGACAGGACGCGATGCAGCACCCGCAGCCGCACCCGGTCCACGAGCCCTGGCGGCGTGCGCGCCCAGAGCAGCGGCATCGCGCCGATGATCCAATGGCGGGCCGCGTTCGTCGCCAGACGCCGGGCGATGGCCCACTGGCTGCCAGCTCGTCTGGCCGCGACTCCCACGATGCGCGCGGGCAGGCGCATGAGCGCTGACCCTCTCAGGGCCGGAGCCCGCTGAATACGGTGATCGCCGCGTCGAGCGCGCAACGCGCGCAGCGCGTCCACGGTCCGGTAGACTCGGTCGGCGATTGGCCTGCGGACGCGTGTCGGCAGCAGGAGCCGCGCCACCGCCCGCATGGAGTCGAGCACCATCTAGTCCCCCCTTCGCCCCACGTACACGAGGTTCTGACGACCGCCATCGCAGGTTGGCACATTCTCGCGGAGAGAAACGAGATGCGGCTCCGGTGGCGGTGGCTCTGCGCCGTGCGCCCACGACGGATCGAACGGCACGTAGCGGTGCTGGCTCAGTTCGAGCTCGTGGGTCACGACTTCCGTGAAGCCATGACGGGCCATGGCGGCGGCGAGCGAGGTCCGGTTGAACGAGCGGACGTGCTGCCACCGGTGGAATACGACGTTGGCCAGCGGATCGACACACATGCCGAGCTCGAGGTCCTCGTCGTTCGGGGTCGTGACCACAACGAGGCCGCCGGACGTCGTGAAGCGGGCGACGCGCGCCAGCGTGGCGTCGAACTCGTCGTCGAGCACGTGCTCGATCACCTCGGCCATGACGACGACATCGAACGTCGTCCGATCCGACGGGCCAATGGTGCCAAGGTACCGCTCGTGTGTCCCGAAACGGCGGTCGAGGGTGGCACACGCGGCCGGAGAAGGATCGTAGCCACCCACGCCCACGTGCCGCTCGAGCAGCAGCGCCGCCAGATCGCCCACGCCGGCGCCGAAGTCGAGCACGCGCGTGCCCGGCGGCAGCAGATGGTCGATGGCCACGATGAGCGCGCGCCCGGCCTGCTTCGCGAAGCTGCACTCCTTGAGGCGCGTGGTCCACACCCCGTCCCAGAAGCGGTCGACGAGCTCCGGCGTCCACTCCAGCGGTTGGGGCTCGCGCTGCCGGCGGTTCTTGATGACGGTCAGCAGGTCGCGAATCATCCGACGCCACCAGAGCGCGTCTCCGGGCCCATCATGCGCAGGTCGAATCGCGCCTCGAGGTTGACGATCGCCGTCGTGAAGATGCCCCCAGGGCCGAGCACGTTGAACTGCAGCGCGTCTTCGATGAAGTCGTACATGACTTGACTGTGCAGGTGGCCGGCGCCCAGGTTCACGAAGTAGTCGCCGGCGGCGAGCCACATGCGCATCGGCACCCGCAGCTCGAAGGCCTCGCCGGCCTTCAGGCTTGCCGGAAACAGGTTCTGCGAGATGTTGGTCACGCCGAAGAGCACCGTGC
>JANORI010000299.1:0-2786 GCA_031415235.1 Acidobacteriota bacterium
CACCACGCCGACGACATCAGCCCCGAAGCGGTCACGGCCTGGCAAGACGCGCGCGTCGCGTCACTGCTCGGCGATACGCCCCGCTGATTCGGCCCCCGCTGGGTTTGGTTCCCTCATAGGTTCAACTGTTGATCTCAACACGAAGATAAAGCGAAGCCGATGATTTTTGCAGTTCTGATCCTTGATTTGATGTCAGGTCGGATCGAGGTCGAGCGCGTCCTGATAGCACTCCAGCGCCCGTTGGGTGTTCGGCGGCGTCCGCTTCGCCGCATCAGACCCTGGCCCCCACTCCCTGGGCGGATTTTCGAGCTTGCCACAGCTTGCCACGCCTCCCCGCGGCACGACCACCGCCGCGGGACTTGAACGGCACTGGCGCCGTCAACCTTCACCAATGCGCGACGGGTCACGAACCGGACTCGCTCACGTGCGGCCGCACCGCCGCGACCACCTCGCGGGCGCTGTCTCGCGCCAGCACCGCATCAGCTTCGCGATAGAACGACGACGGTGTGAGGTCCTCCGCGCCGTAGAACGCCAGTTCGCGGTCACGGCGCAGCGCGCGAGAGATGGTCGCGAGTCGGTCGACGTGCGGCGCCAGGGCGTCGGGCAGCCGAACGCGTTCGGCCAGCAGCACATCTGCCACGTCGTGGATCCGCGGCGGCTCGACGCCGCAAGCGCGGAGCAGGCCCTTCAGGGTCAGTTCCACGACTTCCTGCGATTCGCGGACCACGTCGGCCCAACTGCCGGCCTCGAACAACACATCGAGCGCCTTCAGGCGCGCGCCGGCACGGCGCAGGTGATCGGCGGCCAGATCTCGATTGCGCATCAGGCGGCTCCTTTCCAGTAAGGCTGGCCGTGGGCGAAGGCGCGTATGACGCGTCCTTCGGCAATGGCGCGGCGCACCTCGCCGAGCCGAATCGCGATCGCGCCAGTGCGGTCGTACCACACCACGCCGTCCACGGCGGCTTCGCACCACACCGCGGTTGGCGCGGTGCCGGCGGCCGACGGATGCGCGAAGTGCGCGTCGATCGCGCGTCCTTCGAACGTGAGCGGTTCGCGATCCCAGGCCCGGTAGAGGTCCCGCGTCAGCGCGGTCCGGGTGTCAAGCACGATCAGCACATCGATGTCTGACGTCGCCGCGGCTTCGCCACGGGCCCACGACCCCAGCACGATCACGCCAAGCAGGCGATCGTCGAACGAGGCCCGGGCGCGTGACACGACCAGCGAGCGGACCTCCGACAGGCCCGGCGCATCGGACGGCGACTGCAGGCGCCGCACGCAGAACTCGTTGAACGACAAATCGAGTTCGGCGGCGGCCTTGACCAGCGTCCGGTGCAGGTTGGCCGGCAAGCGCAGGAGCACCCGGGCCGTTCGCCGCGCTGACGGTGCTGATACTGCGGCCACGGCTTGATGATATCACTCATGCATCTACTTGGATATCATCAGCGCTGACGGCGTTTCCCACGCGCGCAGCGGTGACGGATTGGTCGCGCCCTCGACGCCGCGTCCGGCGACAGCACATGACGACCTGAGCAATCCCGCCTGGCGATGATCCCGTGGTCAGGACCTCAATCTGGCCAGAACGCTGGACCTACAAGGCGTAGAATATGCTCCATGGCAACGATCTCGGTTCAAGACCTGAAGGCCCGGCTGTCGAGTGCCGTGGCTGAAGCCGAGGCTGGCGCCACGCTGGTCATTACCCGTCACAACGAGCCGGTCGCCCAGTTGATGCCCGTCGCCGTCGTGCACCCCCACCGCGGCGCGCGGGTGGGCTCGGGCAAGCTGCGGCCCGCGATCAAGGGCGGACTCCGCGGGCCCCTACGCCGAATCGGCAATCTTCGACAAGAAGGTCCGCTACCGCTGCGGTCTGTTCGGACATCAAGTGCACCTTGTCGTGGACCGGGTGGCTTTCGCGAGTTCGCGTGCCATTGCGGCCACTCCTTCCGGAAGGCGACCAGCAGCTGCACATCCCCCGCATCCAGCAATCGGCGTGTGCAGTGGACATCGCATCCGCTTCGTTGCACGCCGGGCTGGCTACGCTGAGTTCGTCTGTCGCGACTGTGGCCATCCGTTCTGTTTCAACGATGCCGGGGCAGTAGAGACACCGGCCAGTCCAGCCAGTTGAATTAGTCCGAATTTTAGACTAAACTCGCACCATGAACGTCAGCGTGCACGGCGCCAAGACGCAGCTGTCCAAGCTTCTCGATCTCGTCGAGGATGGAGAGGCTGTGGTGATCGAGCGGCACGGACGTCCAGTGGCCCAGCTGGTCCCAGTGCGCTCGCGGCGCGCCTCGGCGCTTGGGGCCATGCGCGGGCAGTTCACGATGACCGAAGGCTGGGAGCGTCCGCTGTCCGATGACGAGGCCGAAGCGTTCTGGGGCGGACGCTAGGTCCGCGCATCTTCTCGACACCAGCACCCTCCTGTGGGCGTTGGGCGACCCGGAGCGCCTGTCAACGCGGGCGCGCCGCCTTGTTGACTCCGGCGAGAACGTCGTCAGCGTGGCGTCGTACTGGGAGGTGGTGATCAAGACGCAGAAGGGCCTGCTCTCGATAGCCGACCTCCCCACGTGGTGGCGCCGTGCGACGGATCTCACCGCCGCCCGCGTCCTGCAGATACGCGGCAGCCACGTGACGGCTTTGGCCGCCCTGCCGATGCTCCACAAGGACCCGTTCGACCGAATCCTGATCGCGCAAGCCGTGGCAGAAGGCCTCGGCGTCGTCACGAACGACGGGCTGATGAGCGACTACCCCGTGCAGACCCTGTGGTGAAGCATCACCTGGAGCCGACG
>JANORI010000300.1:0-8948 GCA_031415235.1 Acidobacteriota bacterium
GGAGATGGTCAGTTCGGTCTCCAACTGGACAAACGCCTGGCACACCAGCCATGTCTACGAAGACGACGCGGCGCCGTTACTGCCCGTGGGCGCGGTGCTCGTGCTCACCGGCTACTACGACAACACCGCGAAGAACAAAGGCAACCCCGACCCCGACCAGTGGGTGGGCTACGGCAGCCGCACGGCCGACGAGATGTCGCACGCGTGGATCACGGTGACGCACCTCGACGACGCGGGCTATCAGCAGATTCTGGCCGACCGTGAAGCCAAGGCGGCCGCCAAGGCGACGACCAACAATCCGCAGGCGCAGAAGCAGTAGCTTTCTGCGCTTCTAGACGCGCAGCCGCGGTGTGAGTGGAAGGAGCCTCTCGAGCGTCGAGAGGCTCTTTCTCGTTTCGCGCCGCTCGATTTCGAGGAGACGTCACCGTGCTTGGACGATCGATCGTCGCGTGTCTTGGGGCTACCGCCGTCATCTGCTCCGCCCAGCTCTACGCGCAGCTTCCGCGACCACTCATTCCCCTGCCCGGTGATGGCAACCGGGTGGCGCCGTTCTTCGACGGGTGGTATGAGAATCCCGACGGCACGATGACCCTTTCCTTCGGCTACTCCAACCTGAACAAGGACCGCGTCGTCGAAATCCCCCTTGGGCCCGACAACGTGATCACGCCAAGGGAGTACGACGGAAGACAGCCGACGACCTTCCTGGTGCTGGGACCAGACCCTGCGCTCGGAGGAGGCGGCGGTGACCGCCCCCCCGCGGTGTCACCAGCCACGTCAGCCGCCCGGGCACCAGGCGCGGGCGGGGGCACGGTGCCAAGCCAACGAGACCGTGAGCGCGGCGTCTTCACCGTCACGGTGCCGGCCGGCTTCAAAGGCGATGTCGTGTGGACGCTGCGCTACGCCGGTCAAACGCACTCCGTGCCGGCCCGGTCCCGGTCGACGGCCTACCAACTCAGTTGGCCGGCGGCGATGGGGTCGACGCCACCGCTCCTGCGTTTTGCCGACAAGGGCCCGGCTGGACGAGGGCCCACCGGCATCCTGGCGCCCGCGCTCCAGGCCAGGGCGGGCGTGCCGATCGAGCTGAAGATCTGGCTCACCGACGACGCGGTGCACGACAAGGAGCCCATCAAGTTTGGGCCTGACCGGCCGGGGATGAACGTGACCTGGACCAGGCACACCGGCCCGGCTGGCGTGACCTTCGAGCCTGCGCATGCGGGATTTCCGGCGCTGACCGGGACGGCGACGACGAAAGCGACGTTTGCGGAACCTGGCGAGTACGTCATTCGGGTCAAAGCCGACGCGTTTGGTTATTCCGATTCCTCCGCCGGCAACCAGTGCTGCTGGACCAACGGCTACCAGAAAGTGTCGGTGACGCGATAGTCGCCAGGACGGGCCTCGTCGTCATCCTGGTGGTCGTCGTGGCGGCCGTCTGGCCGACGTGCGCCGCGGCACAGGGCACGACGGCCGTCGAACGCCGCGTGGCGACGTTCGAACGCGACCACCCTGAGCTGTACGCCTTGGTGATCGGCGCAACGCGCGCGCACGGCGTGCTCTACGGTGCGCTCGCACGCGGGCGCGGGAAAACACGCGAGGCGGAGACGTTTGGGCTGATGACGCGCCGTACGTCGCCAGGCGCGCTGATCTCGCGTCCAGACCCCGAAGCGGAGGCCGGGTACGCCATGTTGGGCGCGAAGGGCGCTGAAGTGATCCGCCGCACGCAGGCCTTCCAGCTCGAGGTGTTGGCGATCCTCGCCACCGTGGATTCGTCCGCACGGACCAAGGCGCTCGACGAGGCCACTGACCGGTACCTGAGCCGTCCAGAGGTCTCGCTCCCGGATGTGCCGAAGGACATGACCATCCTGTACGATCACCCGTACTCGTCCATCGTGGTGCCCGTACCGGGTGCGCCCAAAAGGAAGACCCCGCGGCTGAAGGGCTTCGTGTGGGCCGCCACCTGGCTCCAGCTCGCGGCGGCGGAGCCCCTGGAGCTTGCAACTGGCGCCGCCCGTGCGCGTGGCCTCGAGGTCGTGACGGAGCGGTTCCAGCGCAAGCTGGCCTACGGCAAGCCGCCGCAGACCTTTCCTTCGGAGTTGCCGCTCGCGCCGTCGATTGCTCCCGAGCTGGTCACGACCCACCTGCGCACAGCGGCGATCATCGATAACCTGAACATGATGCACGCCGTGCTGGCAGACGTGCTCGACAGCGCAAAGGTCACGAATGTGCGGGCGGCAGTCGATGAGGTGATCGCCCAGTTCACGAGCCGCACCTATCGCGTGGTGGAGGTGGACGACTGGATCCGGATGGCGCTTCGCCACAGCATCTTCGAGCAGGGCGGCCCGGCCCTTGGCGTCATGACCGTGTCGGACCGCAATGGGTCCGGCCACCTTCAGCATCTGGGCGGCGGGCGCGGCATATTGCCGGGGATGAAGTAAGGCGCTCAGACACTGCCAGAAACGACGAAGGCCCAGCAGTCGACGCAGCCGGGACCTTCATCGTGTTCGGCGGACTCGCTCGCGCGGTTCGTTCGCCTCTGGAGGTGTCATGTTCAAGATGACGTCCACGGTCGTGGTTGTCCTTCTGCTGGCCCTCTAGCGTCGATACCTGCCCGGCGCAGCGCCCCGAGCAACTCGTGCGGTTCGTCGGTGCCAATCCGGAAGCGCGTGCCGTTCTTCAGTTGCATTTCCACCGCATCCAGCCCCCATACGTTCCAGAGGCGACCGTGGGAGATGTAGCGCATCCCCCAGCCGTAGACCGGCGAGTTGCGCGCGGTCCGCGCCGCGGTGATGTCGGCCAGCGCGAAGCGCTCGCGGATGAGACCAATCGGACCGAACTGCACGACCACCGACTCGTCGTCCACGGTCGTCGTGAGCGTGCCGAAGAGGCTCGAGGCCAGGGCCGTGATGAGGCACATGACCCCGAAGATGGCGAGCGACCCAACGCGCGTGGAGATCACGAGAGCGAGGGCCACACTGACGACGAACATCCAGTAGCCGACCTGGGTATGCTTGTAGGTCACGACCTTCGTTCCCGAGCCGCGAGCCCCGAGCCCAGACTACTGACCTCTGGCCAGCGTGCCTGTCTCTCCCGGCCAGAGGTACTTCCCGAACCAGTCCCAGTTCTGCTGCATCGCCGCGCGATTGGCCTTCGGCTTGTCGAGTCCGTGCCCGAAGCCGCGGAAGATCATCAACTCCACGGGCACCTTCTGATCGTGCAGGCCCTGATAGAGCTCGAACGCGTTGGGAATCGGCACGCGCGGGTCCTTGTCGCCGTGCTGGATCAGCGTCGGCGCCTTCGCAGACGTGATGTAGGTCATGGGCGACGTATCCGCGTAGATCTTCGGGTCGTCCCACGGCGTGGCCTTCAGATACTGCCGCGTGAACGGATGGATGTCCGTGTTCACGTAGTAGGTCACCCAGTTCGAGATGCCCGCGCCCACCGACAGCGCCTTGAAGCGATCCGCGTGCCTGGTCGTGAGGAACGCCGAGATGTAGCCGCCCTGGCTCCAGCCCATCGAGCCCACGCGATCCTTGTCCACGAGGCCCTGCGCCACGAGCGCGTCGATGCCACTCAGCACGTCCCACGCATCGCCGATGCCGAGGTTGCGCACGTTGAGCGCGCGGAACGCCCCGCCGTAGCCGGCGCTGCCGCGGTAGTTGGGCTCGAGCACGAGCGCGCCCTTGGCGAGCCAGCCGTCGATGGGATAGAAGCTGGCGCTGCCGTAGGGCTGCGGGCGCGACACGCCCGTGGGCCCACCGTGGATCACGACCAGCAGGGGATAGCGGCGCCCGGCCTGGAAATCCGCGGGCTTGTGCAGCACGCCTTCGATCTCGGCGCCGTCCTGACTCTTCCAGCGCACCACCTCGCGCGCGTGTGTGGGCCATGTCGCCACCTGCGCGCCGAGGTCGCTCAGCTTCGTGGGCGCGAGCGTGGTGGCCACGGGCGCGGCATACACGTCTGGGAACTCGCGGGGCCCGCTGGCCACAAACGCCGTGTGCGCGCCACTCGGCGTCACCGTGAACGACTGACCGATCCACGTATCGCGCACGCGGTGCATGGCGATCTGCGTACTCGACGGCTCCAGGCGATAGAGATACGACCACGTCCGCTGCGAGGCCGAGAAGAACACGCCGGTGGAGGTCCACGCCACGATCGACGGGTTCTCGTCGAAGGGCGTTGTCAGCGACGCGGGGGCGCCGCCGGCCGAAGGCACGACCGCCAGTGCGCTGTTCTCGAAGAAGTGAAAGGGCTTCGCCATGGCCGACTGGAACGCGATCTGGCGTCCGTCGGGCGACCACTTGGGATTGCTATCTGGCCCGGGTTGCATGACCAGTGACCGCACCGCGCCAGAGGCGACATCGACAACCGAGATGTCGGCCGTGCCGCTCATGCCGGCGTCGCTACTCACGCGATGATCGAAGGCGATCTGGTCGCCGTCGGGCGACCAGTCGAAGCTGCCGACGACGAACGCGCCGGCCGTGAGAGCGCGCGATGTCTTGAGGCGCACCTCGAGCACGTGGAGCTGCGCCATGCGGGCGTCGCGATCCTCGTGGGTGTACTCGCCGTACTTCTCGGTGCGCTCCTTCATGGCGGCGGTGACTGGGTCGGTCATCGTGTAGGCGAGGCGCGTGCCGTCTGGCGCCCACGCGAACGCGGTGACGCCCTCCGATCCGCGCGTGAGCGCCTCGGCCTCGCCGCCGTCGAGCGGCAGGCGATAGAGCTGCCGCGTGTCGGAGCGATCGGAGATGAACGCGATCCACTTGCCGTCGGGCGAGAACGCCGGCTGTAGGCTCGACTTGGCGGCGTTGGTGAGTTGGCGGCCGCTTCCGGCCACGCGCGTATCCGCGAGCCAGATCTCGGTTTCGTAGCTATTGTCGACCCAGTTGGTCTCGCGCACGGCGTAGGCCACCCACTGGCCATCGGGCGAGATGGCGGGCGTGCCGCTCGTGCGCTTCAGCGCGATCAGGTCGTCGATCGACTGCGCGGCCACTTCAACTGCCGATGCGGAGCTGACCAGAAGCAGAGCCAGGGTGAGTGCACGCATGAGGGATCCCTACAGGCCAAGCGTCGACGACCGACGCGGACGCTCGCTATTCTATCGCGCCAGCCAGGCCGGTCGCCGCCGCCGTACTCGATAGTGCGCAAGCCCGGCGGTTACGGGGCCACGACCTTCAGTGTGGGGAAGTAGTGGCGGTAGCGCAGCGGGTCGCGCGTCAACAGGGTGTAGCCAGCCACTGCAGCGTGGGCGCCGATGTAGAAATCGGGAAGGGGGGCCGGTCGAGCGCCGCCACGGCGCCGGTACTGCACGAACGCACGCCCAGCGAGGAACGCGGCGTCCCAGGGCAATGCCTCGCGACGGACGAACGAGGGCGGGAGCGCCGCCTCCACAGCATCGAGTGAGTCGAACCCCGCCGAGATCTCAGCGAAGATGATGGGATTTATGACCAGCGCGCCGCGGTCGGCGGCGCGCGTCAGCATCGCATCCGACCAGTCCCGCCACGCCGAGTCCTCATCGAACAGATCGATCAGGACATTCGAGTCAACGAGGGTCGAACTCATCCGGCGCATCTCGCAGCAGCGTCAACAGTTCTTTGCTGCTCATCCGCATCTTGGCCCCGTGCACCTTGAGGTGGTCCACGATGCGCGCGCCTCGGCCTGTCTTTCCAGACGTCGGCCGTAGCACGGCGTGCCCACGCTCGACCGCAAACTCCACGTCGGTGTGGGGAAGCAGCCCGAGCTGCTCGCGGATGTCCTGGGGAATCGTGACCTGCCCTTTGCTTGTGATGCGCATGGTAAGAGTAATACCAGTAAGAATCTTACCATCGGCGCCGCCCACCACCAAACAGGGCTACAGTGTGCCCGCCCCCCGCGATGGCCTCAACCAACTCCTCAGATCCGGATAGCTCAGGCGCTGCGCCGACCGCAGTGAGGCCGGGACCGGCGCGCGCCCCCGCCGCGCTGGCCTTGGCCGGAGGCGCGCTCGTGCTGGCGCTCGTGGCGATCGTCTACCGCGCTGCCGTGGTCAGCAACTTCTTCAACGACGACTACCACTGGCTCTTCGAGGCCCGCCGCCTGGAGTGGTCGAACCTGGTGAGGCTCGATCGCTACAACCACTTCTACCGGCCGGTCGTCGAGATCTACTTCCATTTTGGCCAGCGTGTGTTTGGCTGTGACCCGATGCCGTTCCACCTGCTCAGCCTGGGCATCCATCTGGTGAACACCTTGCTGTTGTTTCTGTTCACCCGCGCCCTGACGGCCAGCCCGTGGACCGCCTTCGTGACGGTGCTGCTGTTCTGCGCGCAACCAGGCTACGTTGAGGCCGTGGTGTGGGTGGGAGCCATCACCGATCTTCTGCCCGCCACGTGGTTCCTGCTCGTGCTGTGGCTGCACCTGCGCTTCTTGCAGCGACGATGGTGGGGCGACTACGCGGCAGCATTCGCGGCGTTCCTGGTGTGCCTGGGCACGCACGAGAGCGCCGTCACCATCCTGCCCATGATGGTAGTGGTCGATGCCCTGCTCGACTGGCCGCGGCTGCGCCACCCGTGGCTCTGGGTACGCGCCCGGGTGGTTCGCTACCTGCCCTTCGCGGTGGCACTGGCGGCATTCCTGGTCGTGGCTTACGTGGTCAACAGCCGCAGCTATCTCGTGCGCGAGGGCTACTACGCGTTCGGCTGGCACGCGATTGCCAACTTCTTCGACTACATCGCCGGGATGTACGTGGGACGGCGTCGCCTGCTCTGGCACATTGGCGTGGCCCTGACCTCGGTCGCGATCCTGTCGTGGGGCTCGCCGCGCATGCGATTCGCGTTGGTCTGGATGGTGGTGACGCTGACGCCGGTGCTGTTTTTCACCTGGGGCACGGCATCGCGCTATCTGTACGTGCCGGCCGCCGGCTTTGCCCTGCTGATGGCCGAGTTCGTGATGGGTGGGGCCACGCGGCTGCAGCGCGCAGGATGGTCCGCGCGGGCCGTTCACGGACTGACGGGGCTCGTCGTCACCGTGCTCGTACTGCGCTTTGCGTCGTTTGCGGAGCACGGGGCACGGAACTTCCAGAACCAGACCCGGCCTTACGACCGATTCGTGACGGCGGTGCGCCTCGCTGTCCCCGGCGCGTCAGGCGAGCTTCACCTGACGCCCGAAGACGTCGAGGGCATCGACGCGCTGTACCGCGACGCAGCTGCAGAAACCGCCTTGTGCCGGCCGGGCGTGCGTGTCCTCGTGCCGTGAGGTGCGCAAAGGCCTTGGCTAGTTCGGCTCGCAACACGCCGGCCATCGACCCGCAAGTAGGTAGAATGGCGCCCATGCCCACACTGCCAGTCTCTCGCCGCCAGTTCATTCAGACCTCGTCGGTGGCCGCCTCGGCCCTTGCCGCTACCGCCTGCGGCACACCGCCCGCGGCGCCCGTGCCCGTGCCTGCGACCAGCGCGCCGCCAGCGGTGCCTCCGTCCATTGCCGCCCTGAAGCCGTTTCCCGGCACCGCCACGCCCATTGCCGAGTCCGAGCGCATGGGGCGCATCGAGAAGGCCCGAAAGCTCATGGCCGAGCAAGGTATTGCCGCGCTCGTGCTCGAGCACGGCACGAGCATGCAGTACTTCGCGGGCGTACGCTGGGGCCTCAGCGAGCGTCCCTTCCTGCTGGTCATTCCGCAGAAAGGCGACCTCGCGTACGTGGCGCCGGCGTTTGAAGAGCAGCGCGCGCGCGAAATCACGACCTTCACCAACGACGTGCGAGTGTGGCAGGAAGACCAGGACTGGGGCGCGCTCGTGGCGGGCATCCTCGAGGACCGCGGCGTGGCCGGGGGCAAGGTGGGCCTCGAGGAGCGCGTGCGGTTCTTCATCGCCGAGGGTATTCGCGCCGCCTCGCCGGCCGGCGTGCAGTTGACGCTGGCGACTCCGGTCACGGCGGGCTGCCGCATGTTCAAGTCGGCCACCGAGCTTGCGCTGATGCAGCGCGCCAACGACATCACCATCGAGGCGTTCCGCGCGTCGTTTGCGACGATGAAGGAAGGGATGACGCACATCGACTTGGGCGAGAACATCCGCGCGGCCTTCGAGGCGCTCGGGGCGCCCGGCGGATCGGCCGGCGTGCAGTTCGGCCAGTACACCGCCTTCCCGCACGGCAGCATTCAGCCGCAGCAGCTCGAGGACGGTGACGTGGTGCTCGTGGATGGCGGCTGCAGCATGGAGGGCTATCAGTCGGACATCACGCGCACGACGGTCTTCGGCAAGGCGTCTCAGCGTCAGCTCGACGTGTGGAACCTCGAGAAGAAGGCCCAGGCAGCCGCCTTTGCCGCGGCGACGGTGGGCGCGACGTGCGAGTCGGTCGATGCGGCCGCGCGCAAGGTGATCACGGACGCGGGCTTCGGCCCCGGCTACACGGTGCCCGGACTGCCGCACCGCACCGGCCACGGCATCGGCATGGACGGGCACGAGTGGACCAACTTCGTGCGCGGCAACAAGACGCCGCTGGCGCCCGGCATGTGCTTCAGCGACGAGCCGATGATCGCCATCTACGGCGAGTTCGGGATTCGTCTCGAGGACTGCCTGTATATCACCGAGGCCGGACCGAAGTTCTTCTCGCAGCCGAGCCGGGCACTCGACCAGCCGTTTGCCGTGTAGCGGTCGAGACGAGATCGGACGCCAGGCGGGCGCGGCGCTGGTTACTGCTTCAGCGTCAGACCCGCCGGCAGCGCGACGTCGTCGGCGGTGGCGCTTGGTGCGATGTGCAGCGTTTCCGTCGTGGTCGTCAGCACCGTAGCGCGGCCCGGAGCCGCCGCGGCTGCGGCCGGCGCGGGCGCGTCGTTTTTCTTGCCCCGCATGCGGCCCAGACCGCCGAGCAGGCCACCGAGTCCTGGCGCCGGTTCCGACGCCTGCGCCGAGTCGCCGCCGGGCGGCGCCGCCACCAGGAAGACCATCTCGGTCAGTAACGGAGTGCCGTCGAGCTTCTTGCCC
>JANORI010000301.1:0-8352 GCA_031415235.1 Acidobacteriota bacterium
GCTCGAGCCATGACAGCGCCTGCGGCACGTCTCCGAGCCTGGCGTAGATGAGCGCCACGTTGTGCGGCCAATCTCCGTCGCGTGCCGGCTTCTTCATCTCGAAGTCGAGCAGCGTGCCCCAGTAGCCCCGCGCGCCGGTCCGGGCGACCGCCACTGCGAGCCGTTCTGCCTGCGCGGCCACGTCGTCGCCAGGCACGCCGGCCAGCACCCAGCCCTGCCGAAGCTCGTCCACGGCCTCGCTGTAGCGCCCGGTCTGGGCGTACACGGTGGCGAGGTAGCGGTGACTGCGGCCGAAGGACGGGTCGGCGGCAATGCACGCCGTCAGCTCGCGGACCGCTCGATCGTAGTCGCGCGTGTAGTAGTGGAACATGGCCCTGTCCGAACGAATCGCCGACGACATGGGGTCGGCGGCGAGCGCAAGTCGATAGTGATCCGACGCCTCCTCGAATCGTCCCATCTGCAGCAGCATCTCGGCATACCAGTGGTGCGCGGTCGCGTACTGCGGACTGAGCTCGAGCGCCCGGCGATAGGCCTGTTCGGCGCCCGCCAGGTCCCAGTCCGTGTTCTGGCGCAGCAGGCCCAGCGTGGTGTGGGCTTCGCCAATCGTGTCGTCGATGGCGAGCGCCCGGGTCACGATGCCGAGCGCGCGGGCGTAGCGTTCGCTCGACGGCTCGCCCTCGGTTTCGTAGAAGGCCGTCGAGTCAGCCAGCCCGGCATAGGCGCGGGCGTAGGCGGGATCGGCCTGGATGGCGTCACGGAAGAACCCGATGGCCTTCAGGTACCCGTCGTTGGTGCGCTGATTCCAGTAGTAGCGGCCCTTCATGTAGCTCTGGTAGGCGCCGGCATCGCCCGTGTCGCGCCGCGCGACCCGCTGCTGCTCGTCGCCAGACAGTCTGAGCTTCAGGCTGCCGGCGATGGCGCCGGCCAACTCGTTCTGGACCTCGAGAATGTCGCGCTGGCTGCGCGTGACCTGCTGGCCCCAGAGCTGCGCGCCGGTGCGCGTGTCGACCAGCTCCGACTGGATCCGGAGCGAATCGCCCCGCGCCGTGATCGTCCCGGTGAGCACCGCGCGCACGTCGAGCTCGTTGCCGACGACCCGGGCGTCGACCTGCCGCCCGCGGTACGGGCGCACACTCGACGTCGCCATCACCCTGAGCGATCCCAGTTCGGACAGGCTGTTCCTGATGCTCTCGCTGATGCCGTCGGCGAGGTACTCGGTCTCGGGATTGGCGTCGCCGTTGACGAACGGAAGTACGGCAATCGAGTCGATCGCCGGCGCCGCATCGCGCCCGAGGCGCGCGCCCGCAATCGCCGCCGCAAGAGCGGCGACCACCGCTGCGGCCGCCAGCCCTTTCGCGCGGGCGTGCCTGGTCGCGGGCGGCGCCGCCACGACCGCCGTGGTGTCGGACACCGACGGCAACCTGGTCGCGCCGCTCGATGGCGCGAGCGCAGCGGTGGGGTGAGCCGCGCCAGGGGCATCACCTGACCCCCCGCCTGCCCCGACCGATCGCCGCAGCAGCACGAGAGCGTCGTGCAGCGCAGTCGCGCTCTGCATGCGCCGCTCGGGGTCTTTCTCGAGGCACTGGGCGATGATCTGGGACAGCCACGCCCAGTGCGTGTGGTCGCTCGACAGCGCGTCAGTGCCTTGACGGCGCCGCCACTCGAGCAGAGTCGGCGGGACGTCGCGCAGTATCGACGCCACCAGTTCGGCTGAGGAGTCGCCCTGGAACGGGCGATGCCCGCTCGCCATCTCGTAGAAGATGACGCCCAGCGAGAACAGGTCGGTCCGTCGATCCAGCGGCTTGCCAGCCGCCTGCTCGGGCGACATGTACTGGGCGGTGCCAATGACGAGGCCTTCGCGCGTCGCCGCGCGCGTCGGCAGATTCGCGTTCGGTAGTTGGCTCGGCTGCGAGTCGACGACCTTGGCGAGCCCGAAATCGAGCACCTTCAGCTGGCCCCGCTTGTCGACCATGACATTGGCAGGCTTGAGATCGCGGTGGATGATCCCCTTGTCGTGAGCGGCGGCCAGCGCGTCGGCGAGCGCGGTGGCAAGTGACAGCAGTCGATCGAGCGGCATGCCGTCGGGGGACATGAGGCGATCGAGGCGGAATCCGTCGACCAGTTGCATGGTCAGGAAGGGAATGCCGTCGGCCTCTTCTACCGAGTAGACGGTCACGATGCCTGGGTGGTCGAGGGCGGCCAGCGCCTGGGCCTCGCTCTTGAAGCGCTCGAGCCGTTCGCTGTTGGCCGCCACCTCGGAGGGGAGCACCTTGAGCGCGACGTCGCGGCCGAGCTTCGTGTCGGTGGCCCGAAACACCTCGCCCATGCCGCCCGCACCCAGGGGAGCGATGATCCGGTAGTGTCCCAGGCTGCGTCCGACCACGTGGCGATTCTCTCCTACTTCGGCCGGATGCCGATATCACTCTGACCTTCGACCTCACTTGGGCCGAGTGAGGCGTTCCTGGGCGCGCGGGTCATCCGCCTTTCGCCACGTGGGCGGGAATGAAGAAGGCGCCCGGGATCGACGTGATCGGACCAGCCCCAGGCGAGCAGGACGTTGACGTCCAGCACGTAGTTCACGGGAAGTCCGACAGCAGTTCGCGCACCGCGTCGGTAGTCAGCGGCGGCTTATTCTCAGGCGCGGCAAAGATCATCGCGCCGGTGTGAGGACAGCGCACCTTCGCCGGTGTGCGCGCAGGCGTGAGTGACAGGCTCGCCCGGCGCCGAAGGACTCCGACACCGTGACGCGCTCTTTTCGCGCCCGGGAACGAATCAGCCGCGCTTCCTGATCGGTGACCTTGAAGGTCAGCGTGGCCCTGAGTAATACCGTAATACCCGAGACCCGCAGTGTCAACCCGGTGCGAAAATGATTACAGGTGACTCAACAGCTTCTGGACGAGCTCGAAGGCCCGCCGCGCGTGCATGGCGCGCTCGTCTTCGTCGCGTGAGTCGTGGAACACGGCCAGCTGCGCCGGCCCAAAGTGGCCAACCGAGGCGAACTTCTCCTTCAGGATGTTGACGGCTGCCTCCACCAGCAGATTCTGCCGACGGGACCGCCAATCTGCTGCAACTATCGTGATCGCGTCCGACGATGACTCGAGGCAGTAGCAGAGGTCGTACACGTCCTTGGGCTTGTCACGCCCGGCGATGGCGTGGGCCTTCATGACGAGGAAGTCTGGAACGGATGCGACCATGAGGCGTACCGTGTTCGGGGCGCCGGAGATCATGCGGCCTTCGAGCTCGATGCTCTGTGGATGTTCGAAGGCTGCCGCGAAGGCAGGGAACTGCAGGACCCGGAAGCCTTCGACCAGCTTCGGATGGTTCTTCCTCAGCTTCACCTCCGCCGATGCGACGAACTCGACGTCGACCCTGACGGGGGTCTCGCCGTCGGCCAGATCCACCACCGTCACAAGCTGGAAGTCCTTGTCGCCCCGAGCGTATCGGCCTGTGTCGAGGAGGAGCTTTAGGAGGTCCGCATATCGGCCGTCTTCGAGCTTCACCGCGTCGAGTGCCAGGTCGACGTCGATGCTACCCACGTGTCCCGGCGTCGCGTCTGGAAGCAGAAGATCCGGCACCCAGCCACCGACGACGACGATCGCGTCGCCAAACGACGCCAGCACCTGGCCCAGATCAACGAGCACACGACGGGCCGCGGCGACTTGGCGGTCGGTGTAGTCGCCTTCGTGGCGCGGCTCGGGGCTCATTGACGCGCCGCCGCCCACGCCGGCTTCAAACGCTGTTCGAGCACGGCTTCCGCAGCCTCCTCGCCTCTGCCGCTCGCGTTGGCCACGTCAACGTAGGTCTGGACGGCGTTCGTGCAAGCGATCCGATCGGCTTTCGCGTCCACGCCGTAGACGACGCCCGGATCATCTGCGGCGAGCAGAATGAGATTCTCGCCCGAGTCGACCTGTTTGGCCTCGATGGCCGCCATCAACTCGCGCTCGGCCACAGGAACCACGTACAACCACGCGCGGAGTTGTCGCACGGCAGGCGCCTGGAGCTCAGCGGCGGAGAACACGCCGTACGCGACACGATGTGGGTTCGTCGCATCGAAGGCCCGCAGCCGCTCTTGAAGCTCGCGCCCACGAAGCAGCGTGAAGCAGCGGCGTTGGCTGTGGCGGTCGAATCTGTAGGCGACGCGCCAGCTTCGGAGCAATCCCTCCGGGTCGCGCACCCGAAAGCCGCGATCCGGAAGGGCTTCGACGAAAGCCTGGTCACGCAGGAACTGGACGACCTTGTTGACGAGCGCCAGACTTGGCGCCGACATGGGCGTTGGCAGTTCCTGGAAGTGCTCGACCACTCCACGCTGCGTCCAGCGCCTACCGGCGTTCTCTGGCGCGAGCAGGGCTCGGACCACTCTGCCGGCTTCAGGTGTGCCGAGGTTGGCGCCCGAACGCGCCTCGCTCTTGGTCGGCGCCTTCCCGGAGCGCTCGATCAAGAAGACGCCCGGAAGCTCGAGTCGGCAGTTGCCCGAGAGGTCGTACCAGCTCCAGCCATGTTCTCGGCAGAGAGCGGCCATGCGCTCGGAGACGCGAGGCATGGCAAGGACCTTCGCCCCGACAGCGTTCTTCCCGGACGAACATCGCCGATCGACGATGGTGTGGAACTGGCTAGGCTGGAAGTTGAGACCTTTGCACTCGACGCAGAGAACGCCGCGGCCACCGCCGTGAATCGGGCCGGATCCGAGCAAGTCCCATCCAGGCGCCTCAGCAGGCTCGATCTTCCAACGACTGAGCCAAGCGACGTCGACCAACAGGCTCCGGAGGACGTCCGCAAGATCGCGGTCCATGGCTGAGTGGCGCTGGGCTGACTTGTTCACGACTGAATTAACGTTCACAGCATCGTGAACATATCTCATTTCGTGAACATGAGCAAGAATGGCTGGCCGTTGCGCTGCTGGTCTAGGGCGCAGGCCCGCCAGCGAGGATGAGCCGGCCGTTCGAGTTGCTCGGAGCCGTGTCGATTCGCGAATCGCGATTCGGTTGCTGCAGGGACCGGCGGGGCCGTCGCAGGCCGCGCGGCGTGGCAGAGTTTTGGCGAAATGTTGGAGGACGGGGACCCGGACCGAAAAACGATCAATGAATCCGGGGCGATAACTGGCGGTGAGGCAGGGATTCGAACCCTGGGTAGGGGTTTACCCCCTACAACGGTTTAGCAAACCGCCGCTTTCGGCCACTCAGCCACCTCACCGCGACCGGCTAACTATTGTCGCACAAGGACTTGCTGATTTCAGCACTTTTGGCCAGATCGCGGATTTCGGGCAATTGTCCCTGAAATTGTCCCTGTCGCGAAGTCAAGCCGCTGGCGGCTTCCGAAGCCCGCCCGCACTAAGCCGCATTGTAGCGCTCGAACGCGCCCCACGTCTTGCGGCCTCCACTTGCGTGGTGCGTGAAGTTCAGACCAGTTGCCCGTGCAGCCCGGGACTGCGCGGCCTCGGCGTGACGCCGCTTCACGGATGGATTCGAATGGCCAATGTCGCAGCCGCTAGTCGACCAAGGTGACTGAGTCTCTGGCGCGAGTAAGCGCGACGTAGAGCGTGCGGTGGCTCTCTTGCGTAGGGTCCAGTCCATCCTTCAGAAACCCGAGCTCGGCGGAGTTGAGTCTGATCCCGACGTGGTTCCACTCGCGGCCCTTCGCTTGGTGAATCGTCATGCCAGGAATCGAGGCCCTGCGCGAACGCGCTTCGCCAACGAGGCGAGTCGCTCGGTCTGTCGCTGCTCGGCGTCCGCACTCCCAGCTCTCGGGCGCCTCGCCCCCCAGTTGAACCACTGCCTGCCGCAACGCTACAAGCGCAGCGCGGAGTCCTCCGGCTGGCCTGACGAGAGTATCTACGACACTCCCTAGAATTTTCGGCCCGTCTATGCGGTACGCATCAGGCTCGAGACCAAGTAGCAGCAGCGCCTCAGGCAGAAAGACGGCCTGTTCGCCGAAGTGCACATCGACAACGCCCTCGCGGTAGCCGTAACCGACTCCTTCCGCTCGGTCGAGGGCGCGCTTCTCCACCGCGCTAATTCTGTATAGCACGCCACGGACCATTGCGCCCGAATCGGCTGAGGCCTGCATGTCACACTCTCCAGAGCCGTCAGTACTGCGTTTGTTGAAAGTGAGCGTGTAGTTCAGTACAAATCCGGTCCCAACAGGTTCCGCCGAGGGCGCCCGATTCGCGGCCTTCAGGCGACGACTCAGCATGTTGGAGCCGTATGCGAAGTAGAGAAAGGTGTCGTTCATCGTCAACCTCCCGCCAGATTGAATCAGGCCTCCAGTCCTGGCCGTAACCTGGCCGCCAATTGTAGGCGTCAAACAGTGCGTGTCGTGAAGTGGTCGCTAGTTCGGCAACCGCGGCTCGTTCAGGCGTCGCTCGAGCGTAGTAACGGCTTCAAGGACTTGGTCAAGCGGAGGAGCGGCGCCCATGATCATTCCAGCCATCGCGGTGTAATCGCGCTGAAGGGGCTCCAACATCGCGGCTGACGGTGTCAGCGTGAGCGTGCCGGGAATAGCATGATCCAGGTCGAAGTCCCGATTGTGGAAAAACATGCGGGCATGTCGCGCGCAATCATTGGCGAGTTCTCGATCAGCGACGGCCGCTTCGCCATTCGGTGACTGGAGTAGGCGAAAGACGTCGTAGTAATGCCGCGAGACCCGTTGGCCACCGTGACGCAACAGGCCTCGGCGGTCGTGCCAAGCGCGAAGGCCGTGCAGGATCACAATCTTGTCCCAGAACGTTCGCTCTGCCTGCACGGTCGTGATGTCGACAACTCGGAGATCCAGGTCGGGAAGCGCATCGGCAACGAATGGCTTCACCGTGGTCAGCACGTTGGGATCGAGCGCAGACTTCGCTCCCGCCTCGATTTTCACCGCAGACCGAATGTAGTTTCCAGCCCCTCCTGCGGTTTCGACTGGATACCAGAAGAGAAGCGTCTGGCGATCTACATCGGCTTCATCGGCTTCGACCCGGTATCGTTCCGCGGGCATGCGGCCGGCGGCCATGGTGTCGATCAGCGTGCGCGTAAATCCCTCCAGAAACGCACCGTTGATGAACACAGAACAGGCATCTCTGATGGCATCAAGCCGCGCACGTCGCCGGTTGGTTCCGAGCGCTTCGAGGTCCTCAATCGTCGCGTCCTGGCCGAGGTCGTCGCGAAAGACCGTGATGTCGATGTCCTCGGAGAAGCGATCGATGAGACCGAAGGACTTCGACAACGAGGTGCCACCCTTGAAGAGCAGTCGAGGATGTGGGTCTTGCGCCCCGTTGAAGAGTGCGTCGAGAGTCCAGCAGACCCAGAAGTCCTTCTCAACGTTCTCGACCGCCGTGCCGAGACGGCCGGCCGTCGATAAGAACGTGTCAAGCCGTTCGGCATCGGACGCCGCGATGACCTGGGTGTATGCAGGGTTCATCATGACCGGGCAGCCGCAGCACGTGGAGTGGGTCGCTTGCGACTTTGACGGATGCCTCGGTTCTGGCGCGGCGTGACAGAGCGACTAGTCCCGCCATCGACCAGCTCGCGCACGAGGCTCTGCATCCACGCGGGCAAGGTGGCGAGTCCTGCGCGAAGGTCGTCACGCAGCACCTTCCCGCTCCGGGGATCGGCGATGACTGAGGACAATCGGCTGACAACGCGGTCGCGGTCTGCTGGAAAGGTGTCCTTCAGCCAGTGCAATGCCTGCACAATACGCATCGCAGGCCGTCCGGCCCAGTAGAGCTTGCTTGGTGCAGTTCGTTTGAAGTCGATCGTCAGATTATCGAGCTTGATCGATCGTCGGCGCGTGTCTGTGTGGACCACGACCTTCGCCGGTACGGCTGTCGTCAGGCCCAAGTCGTTCGCGGCGGTCAATCCGTCGACCAACATGCGGACCTGATCACGCCTTGCGAGGGCGTCAATGATCTGTCGATAGTCGGTTACTGTCGGGCGCTTCGTGAGACGGTTGGTCCGGGGGAGGTCGTACAGCCCACGGTCGATACGGCGGAGTTGCCCAGCATGAACCATACGCTGAAGCGCCTTGTCCACGGCGTCCCGGCTTCCAAGATCGAGAAAGTCGACCGGCGTCCAGACCCGGGTCTGCGGGCTGGCGGCTATCCGGTCAGCGACCAATTGTTTGAGATCAGGCACGGTCCGATATTTGTACACATTTTTCGGACACTGGCAAGCTCGGCTCGTCCGAAGTATGTATACATATTTCGGACAGGCTATCGCGGATCCCTCCGTCGGAGCGCCTGGCTCTGAGAGCGGAGGCTGCCGCGAGCGACACGGGTCGCCCGCAGGAGTGCGAGGCGGCGTCAGGCCGCGCTCGCACTGCTGGGTGTGGTTGTAGGGCGTGCGGGCTCAGCCCGGCACGGAACGCGTCACGGTCAGC
>JANORI010000302.1:0-2599 GCA_031415235.1 Acidobacteriota bacterium
GGCGTGTAGATCTAGATCTTCTCCGAGTCAAATAAAGCCACGCAGGCGCGGGGCTCCATCTGCGCGTTGTGCACGAACGCCGTCGTGTAGCGGCCCTCGAAGACCCGCGCTGACGTCTTCAGCGCCTCGGCGACGTTGCCGCGCCGCGCGCTGATCGGCTGGGTCTCGTTCCGGTTGTTCGGCGACAGGTTCCCTTCCGGCCAGATCTTCGGCGCATCCGGTGTCAGCGCGTCGTTCATGTCGAGCACGAACGGCAGCACCTCGTACTGCACCGCGATGAGCGACAGCGCTTCCTCCGCCACGTGGCGATCGACCGCGGCCACGGCGGCCACCGGTTCGCCGACAAACCGCACGGGGTTGTTGAACACGTAGCGGCGGTGCGTGGTGATCTTCTTCACCTCGTCGTTGTACTGCTGACCGCCGGCAATCGACCCGGCACCCCACACCACGCGGCAGTTCTCGTGCGTGAGAATGCTCTTCACGCCCGGGAGTGCCTTTGCCTTCGAGACATCGATCGACGTGATGCGCGCGTGCGGGTGCGGACTGCGCAAGATGCGCGCAAACAGCATATCGGGCAGCACGACGTCGCGCGTGTAGCGCGCCTTGCCCGTGACGCGGTCGACGGCATCGATGCGCGGCGTGGGGTGGCCGACCGTCTTCAGCGCTGCCAGCCCCTGACGGGTGTCGTTCTGCTCGCTCATGCCGCACCTCCGGTCCTGGGCGCATCCGCGGGCGAGATGCGGCCTTCGCCGACCGCCACGACGGCCTCGACGTAGCGGTTGTAGTTCGAGCAGCGGCACAGGTTGCCGACGAGCGCGGCCTTGACGTCGTGCGGCGTGGGATGGGGATTGGAATCGAGCAGCGCCACGGCGCTCATCAACTGCCCGGACGTGCAGAAGCCGCACTGCGGGGCATCGTGTCCGATGAACGCCCGCTGCAACGGGTGCAGCTGCCCCTTGCGCACCAGCCCTTCCACTGTCGTCACGCTGCGGCCATCGGCCCAGACGGCAAGCGAGCTGCACGCGTAGACCGGCTTGCCGTCGAGGATGACCGTGCAAGCGCCGCATTCGCCGCGCTCGCAGCCCAGCTTCGTGCCGGTCAGCTTCAGCTCGTCGCGGAGCAGGTCGGCCAGCGTCCAGCGGTCTTCGACCTCCACCCGCTGCACCGTGCCGTTCACCGTCACGCTGATGGCCGTCTTCGGCACGGCGCTCGGCTGGCCGGCGGAAGACTGAGCGGCCACGGCCGGTGCCGTCGCAGCAATCACGAGGGCCGCACTGGTCCCCTCGAGAAAGGCGCGTCGACTGATGTCCGTCGTGTCGCGTCCGTCACGTCCGTCGCGTCCGTGTGGATCACCCATGGGTTGCGTCCTTGAAGATGCCAGCGTTTCGCAAATAGTAGGTCAGTCCGGGGTGGCGAGCGCTACGGCGGCGTTCCGGGGACCCGAAACGTCGTGATGTCGGGCGGCACGACCCGGCGCTCTGTCGGCTTCGTGAGCTGTGGCACCCAGTCGTAGGGCACGCGTTGCGCCCTGTAGACGCGATTGGTGCGGCTGCCGTTTTCCAGGTCGAAAAATGGGCTCACGTACTCCCAGACGATCTCCTTCGCGGCCGTCACCTCGAACAGCCGGCCATCCGCGCCTTCGTCGATGAGGGTGTTGCCGTTGGGCAGACGCTGCGCGGAGCTCACATAGTGACTCGCAAACAGGAAGCGTTCCTGACCGCCGACGGAGTACTCCCAGATCTTCTCGAAGGTCACCGGGTTGAGTTCGAGCACCCGCGAGTCGATACGCGCCACGGCATTGGTGCCGTGTGGCGCTACTGGATTGCTGTCGCCGTATCCCGCCGGCCCGCCGTTGTCGAAGACCAGCAGATTCCCTGCGCCGGGCAATCCCTTGGGAATGAGATGGGGGTTGTGTTGGCCGATGATCTGTCCGAGCGCTTTCAGGGCAGGTGTGTCCCGATAGTCGGGACCCATCCGCCACACGAAGTTGCCCGTGGCGCGGTCGATGATGGCCATGACGTTCGTATTGCGGCTGCTGATCAGGATGTTGTCCGGGCGAAAGCGCTCATCGCCTGCGTCGTACCACTTGTTGGGACCGATGTACGCAGCGGCATTCACATGCAGCCAGTCGCCGGAGCCGCGAGCCGCGGTCCAGGTCGGGGAACGATGGATGGCATTGCGCGCCGACTCACTGAAGCCGAACGCATCGAGGTGGTCGCTGGCAAGCCACTGCCATTCGACCTTGCCGTCCCAGCTGACTTCGATGAGCCCATCGTCTTCGAGCAGCTTGTCGCTGATCTCGGGCTTGGTCACGTTCTTGTGGGTCAGAATGAGCGTGCGGCCGCCGTCGGTTCGCGGCAAGGCGCCCGGGGCAAAGTATCCGACGGCGCTGCCCTCACGCTGCCAGTCGTGATGTTGTCGCGCCATCCACGTACTCGGCTTCCCCGTCTGCTCGACGAGCTCGGTGTGATCGAACTTCCAGACGACCTCGCCCTTCCAGTTCACCTGCAGGAGCGCGAAGGCTTCTTGATGCGGACGCCGCCGCGCGGATCCGCCGATGAGGTCGCCGCCAGGCAGTAGACGGAACGGGCCCGGAACG
>JANORI010000303.1:0-3899 GCA_031415235.1 Acidobacteriota bacterium
CGCGATCTTCTTCTCGCGCTGCTCGTTCTGAGACTCGAGACGCGAGCGGATCTGCGTCTTGGCCAGCACCATGTCGTCGTAGGCGCCGGTGTAGGTGATGATCGTCTGGTAGTCGATGTCGGCGATGTGGGTGCACACGGCGTTCAGGAAGTGCCGGTCGTGGGAAATCACGACAAGCGTGCCGTCATAGCGCACCAGGAACTCGCGCAGCCAATGAATCGAGTCGAGGTCGAGGTGATTGGTCGGCTCGTCGAGGAGCAGCGCCTGCGGGTGGCCAAAGAGCGCCTGCGCCAGGAGCACCCGCACCTTCTGTCCGCCCTGCAGTTCCGACATCTGCCGCTCGTGCAGGCCGTCGCCGATGTCGAGGCCCGCCAGCAGCACGGCCGCGTCGCTCTCGGCTGAGTAGCCGTCGTGCTCGCCAATGGTCCCTTCGAGTTCGCCGAGGCGCATGCCGTCGCCGTCGCTCAGAGACGGCTGGGCATAGAGCGCGTCGCGTTCCTGCAGCGCGGCCCACAGCGGCGCGTTGCCCATGATCACCGTGTCGACCACCCGGAACGCGTCGAAGGCGTACTGATCCTGGCGCAACACGCCGAGGCGCTCAGGGCGCGCGACGCTGCCCTTCTGCGGCGGCAGTTCGCCCGTCAACAGCTTCATGAAGGTGGACTTCCCGGCGCCGTTGGGCCCGGTGAGACCGTACCGACGCTCGTTCGAGAACGTCGTCGAGACGTCGTCGAAGAGCACCTTGGACCCATACCGCATCGACACGCCGCTGACTGCAATCATCTCGGTTCCTTCCGGGGCCAGCCGCTGGTGCTGACATCCGATCAATTGTATCAGCCCGCTTGGCTCTTCCTGCCTCTTCCTGCCTGCTAGGCTGCCGCCCGTGACGGCACCGGACACGCCGCGCGAGATCCGCCCCTCATCTGGTCGACGAGACCTCGCTCGACGCCTTCATCGAGGCGTGGCGCGCAGGCACCCTGCCAAAGCCCGCGTGGACCCACGGCGCACATGTGGCGGTGTGTGCGTACCACGCCTTCGGCGCCGTGCCACGCCAGGCGGTTGAGACCCTTCGGCGAGGCGCGGAATCTGCACGCCGCGCACTACCGCTTCGACGTGGTCCGCGACGCCGCCGCGCGAGCCGCCTGGGTCGCCCCGGACGCCGTGACAAAACAAGACAAATAGCCCCGCAAAATCGCGCGATTTCCGTCGGGCCGCCCGTCAGAACCGACGGGAATCCGAGGTATATTCCTGCGGAATCGGTCGTCGGGTCGTGTCGACCCAACCGGATGCTCTTCCGGTCGAGTCCTGGTTCGGGAGTCCATCGCATGAGGCGTGTCGCGGCGAAGGTTCTGGGCACGGCCCTGCTGGGGGTCGCACTCGCGACGACCGGCATCGCCGAGCGTGCGCAATCGCCCGTGGCCGCTCCGCAGTCCGCCCCGGCGCTGCCCCGGCGTCCGGCGCCCGCGGTCCCCGCGCCAGCCGCTTCGCATTCGCTGCCACCGTCGCTGTCGGCCACACAGCAAAGCGAGTTGGTCGCCACCTACTGCGCGACGTGCCACAGCGAGCGGGCGAAGGCCGGCGGTCTGTCGCTCTCCGGCTTCGACGCGATGAAGGCCACCGAACGGCAAGACGTGGTCGAGAAGATGATCCGTAAGATGAGCGCAGGGCTCATGCCGCCGCCGGGCGCGAAGAAGCCCGAGGCCGCCGTACTCGCCTCGCTCACCGAGGCCCTCGAGTCGCGCATGGACGAGTACGCGGCGGCCAACCCCAACCCCGGACGCCGCACGTTCCAGCGCCTCAACCGCCCCGAGTACGAGCGCGCCGTGCGCGAACTGCTCGCGCTCGACATCGATGCGGGCAAGTGGCTGCCCCTCGACCAGAAGAGCGCCAACTTCGACAACATCGCCGACGAACAGGCGCTCTCGCCCACGCTGCTCGAGGCCTACCTGAACGCGGCCGGCGACATCAGCCGCATGGCGGTCGGCGACACGCAGGCGGCTCGAGTCGACATCGTCTACACGAACCCCAGCTACGTCTCGCAGCACCCCTGGGATCATGTGGAAGGCGCGCCCTACGGCACACGTGGGGGCCTGGTGGCCTCCCATGTGTTTCCCGCCGATGCCGAGTACGAGCTCGAACTGCTGGTGATCTCGGGCGACAACGCGCGTGGCGAAGACATCGACGTGTCGATCGACGGCGAGCGCGTGGCCCTGATGAAGTTCGAGAATGGCCCGCAGGCCGCAGCCGACGGACGCGGCGGCATGTCGATGCGCACCGACCCGATTCTGGTGCGGGCCGGCGCCCACAACGTCTCGGCGGCGTTCGTGCGCAAAAGCGACGGCCCGTACGAAGACCTGATCCGCCCGCACGACTGGTCGTACGCCGGCGGAGGCTCCGGCGGCGCCGGCATCACCACGCTGCCGCACCTGCGCGACCTCGTCGTGGCCGGTCCCTACAACGCCACGGGCGTGTCCGACTCCCCCAGCCGGCAGCGGGTGTTCACTTGCCGCCCCACGGCGGCGTCGGAAGAACGCCCGTGTGCGCGCTCGATCCTCGCGCGTCTTGGCGGCGACGCCTACCGCCGGCCGATGACCGCGGCCGAAGTGGACGGCCTCATACCGTTTTACGAGAAGGGCACGGCGACGGGCGGCTTCGAGACTGGCGTGCGCGCGGCGCTTGAAGCCGTGCTCGCCAGCCCGAAGTTCGTGTTCCGGCTGGAGCGGGAGCGGCCGGCAACGCCCACCCAGACGGTCACGCGGGTGGCCGATCTCGACGTCGCGTCGCGGCTGTCCTTCTTCCTGTGGGGCGCGCCGCCCGACCAGGAACTGCTCGGCCTGGCCCAGAGCGGCAAGCTCACCGCGCCCGGCACTATCGAGAAGCAAGCCGTCCGCATGCTGGCTGACGACCGTGCGTCCGCCCTCGGCCACCGCTTCGCGGCCCAGTGGCTGCGGCTGCAGGACCTCGACAAGGTGAAGCCGGACCCGAACTTCTACCCGAACTTCGACGAGAACGTGGCTGCGGCCATGAAGCGCGAGACGGAGCTGTTCTTCAACGACCTCGTGAAGCAGGACCGCAGCTTCATGGATTTCTTCACCGCCGACTACACGTTCGTCAACGAACGCCTGGCGCGCCACTACGGCATTCCGGATGTCGCCGGCAGCCAGTTCCGGCGCGTGTCGTACCCAGACAGCGCGCGCCGCGGCATCCTCGGCCAGGGCAGCATGCTCGTGCAGACGTCGCTTGCCAACCGCACGTCGCCCGTGCTGCGGGGCAAGTGGGTCATGGAAGTGCTGCTGGGCACGCCGCCGCCGGCACCTCCCCCCAACGTCCCCACGCTCGACGAGTCGGCCAGCGCCAAGGACGGCAAGATGCTGACCACCCGCGAGCGGATGGAGGTGCACCGTGCCAACCCGACCTGTAACGCCTGCCACCGGTTCATGGACCCGATCGGCCTGTCGCTCGACAGTTTCGACGTGACCGGCAAATGGCGCGAGCGCGAGCACGGCATTCCGCTCGACACGCGGGGCGACTACTACGACGGCACGCCGGTGAACAACCTGAGCCAGCTGTCGGCGGCGCTGCTGAAACGGCCCGAGCCGCTCGTGCGCAACTTCACCGAGAATCTGATGGCCTACGCCCTCGGACGCCGCGTCGAGACCTTCGACATGCCGGCCGTGCGGGCGATTTCGGCCAGGGCCTCGGCCGACGGCTTCAAGATGTCGTCATTCATTCTGGGTGTCGTGAAGAGCGACGCCTTCCAGCGCAAGCACGTGGACGGCCCCGGTACCACCGACGGGGCCGCGCAGGCCAGCAAGCAGTAGACGTCGTTCGGTTGCCCCCACTCGAGGAGAATTCGATGTCGTTCATCACCGGAAAGCAGCTGCCACGCCGCACCTTCC
>JANORI010000304.1:0-4185 GCA_031415235.1 Acidobacteriota bacterium
CCACGGTGCGTGCGGCACCGGCTGCAGAAAGCGCGACCCGTACACGACCGTGGCGTCGCCCCGAAGGATGGGGGCGACGAGGTCGGCCAACTGGGCGGGGTCGAGCTCGAGATCCGCGTCCTGGATGGCGATCACCGACCCGCGCGCTTGGGCGAGCCCCAGACGGATGGCGCTGCCCTTGCCGCCGTTCTGCGGCGCGTGAATCATCCGCACCATGGCATGGGCGGCCAACGCGTCGAGGACGTCGCGGGTGCCGTCGGTGGAGCCGTCGTTCACAACCAGGATCTCGCGATCGGCGGGGAGCGGCACTTCGATCAGCCGGCGGATGACCGCCGCCACCGTGGCCGACTCGTTGAACACGGGAACGATGATGGAGACGAGAGGCGGCACGTGGTGCCCATAGTATGCCTGTGATGGCGCGGGATACGATGGCGCATGTCACAGCGCGAACTGCTCCTCTCGGCCGCCCTGCGCGCCGTGACCTACATGGACACCGTCGGCACGCGTCACGTCGGCGGCCGCGCGGATCGGACGGCCCTGCGCGCCGCCCTCGGCGGGCCGTTGCCAATCGCCGCTACGCCCGATGAGCGGGTGATCGCGGAGCTGGCGCGCAGCGTCGATACCGGCCTCGTGGCCACGACCGGACCTCGTTATTTCGGCTTCGTCACGGGTGGTGCGGTGCCGGTCACCGTCGCGGCCGAGTGGCTCGGGTCGGCCTGGGATCAGAACGGCGCGCTCTACGTGATGTCGCCAGCCGTGGCCGTCATGGAAGACATCGTGGCCGGCTGGATCCTCGAGCTGCTCGGCCTGCCGGCCACGGCCACCGTGGGCTTCGTGACCGGCTGCCACATGGCCAACTTCACGTGCCTGGCCGCCGCGCGTCACGAAGTGTTGCGGCGGGTAGGCTGGGACGTCGAGCGCGACGGACTGCAACGCGCACCGCGCGTCACCGTCGTGGTCGGCGACGAGGTGCACATCTCCACGGTGGGCAGCCTGCGGATGCTCGGCTTCGGCACCGCCGAACTCGTGCGTGTGGCAGTCGACGATCAGGGTCGCATGAAGGCCGACGTCCTCGCGGCCGAGCTCGCCGGCATCTCGGGCCCGACGATTCTGTGCGTGCAGGCCGGCAACGTCAGCACCGGCGCGTCCGATCCGATGCGAGACATCGTGGCGCTGGCGCATGCGCAGGGCGCCTGGGTGCACGTGGATGGCGCATTCGGCTTGTGGGCCGCCGCCGTACCCGAACTGGCCGCGCAAGTCGCGGGCGTCGAGGAGGCCGACTCCTGGGCCACCGACGCACACAAGTGGCTCAACGTGCCCTACGATTCGGGATTCGCCATCGTGGCGCATCCAGGGCCGCACCGGGCCGCGATGGGCATGCGCGCATCGTATCTGCAGCGCGGCGACGACGAAGAACGCGTCGGCATGGACTGGGTGCCCGAATCGTCGCGACGCGCGCGCGTGATTCCGCTCTACGCGCTCATTCGCGCGCTCGGCGCCGACGGAGTCCGCGATCTGATCCTGCGCACGTGCCGGCTCGCGGGCCGGATGGCCGAGACGCTGTCGCGCCAACCTGGCGTGCGCGTGCTGAACGAGGTGGTGTTGAATCAGGTGCTGGTGGAATTTGCCGGCTCCGCCCCCGCCGACACCGCAGACACGACCCGCGAAGTCATCGCCCGCGTCCAGGCTGACGGCACGTGCTGGGCCGGCGGCGCCTCATGGCACGGGCACGAGGCCATGCGGATCTCGGTGTCGAACTGGTCGACCACCGAGGCGGACATCGACCGCTCGGCCGAGGCCATGGTGCGCGCCTACCGCGACACGCGCGCGGCGCATGGCCGCTAGTCTTTCTTCTTGACCGGGACGCGGGGAGCCGGCCCCGGCCGGTACTCGATCATCACGTTGCTGATGGTGGCGACCGGCCGCCCTGGCGACGTGAAGGCGCTCGTGCCGTCGGGGCGTACTTCCGTGAGTTTCTCGCCGAGGATGCTGACCTCGGTCGTGTCCTGAGGCAGCGTCATCTGCACGAACTCGGCGCCCGTCGGCGCCACCGCTTTCATGCCGCCCGGACCGGCGCCCCCCGAGATGCGGTCGTATAGGTCCTTCTCGGTGCGGAACTCGGAGTCGATCACCGCGCGATCGATGAGCGTGAGATCGGCGAGCAGCACGCCAATCGTGGCCGTGTAGTGCCGATACGCCTGCTTCTTCGCCACCAGTTCCGCCGAGTAGGTGTGGCGGTTGTGCAGCTCGAACGACAGCGTCACCGGGCCCTGGTGCGGGGGGATCGCGACGACGATTCCAGCCCGTGGCTCGAGGCCCGTCAGCACATCGCAGAAGCGGCGCCTGGTCGCAATTCCGTCACCCAGCTCTGACGGGCACACCATCGTGGCTGGCACGCGCGTGAGCGGCGGGGGCGCGACGGGTCGAGCCGGCGCCTTCCGCGCGGGCGCGGGACGCCGGGCTGGCGGCTTCTTCGTTTGCGCGTCGGAGGGGGCGGCCAGAAGCGCAAGCGCGAGCGCGACAAGGATTCGACGCATGCCCTCTCAGCTTAGCTGACTTCGGGGGCCTGGTGCCAATCTGTGCACGCCACCGCCGTCTGCGCATTTCCTCCAGCGGCGAATCCGTGTAGGCTGAAAGACCCGAGAGCCGCGGCCCCCCGCGCCAGCCGGATCATGGACACCACTCGCATCTCCATCGCGCAGCTCCTGGCGCTGGACGTTCCGCTCACCTGGCAAGACGCCGTCGCGGTTGCGCAGGAAGCCGCGATGTTGAGCGACGTGCATGCGGCGATGAACACCCGGCCCTCGCTCGTCAGCCCGGAGACGTGCTTCATCTCACGCACTGGCGATCTCGAGTTGCCAGAGACGACCGAGGTCGAGTCGCCTGACGCCGTGACCCTGTTGCTGCGCGAGATGCTTGCCGGGCGCGATGCGCCCGAGGACCTCGAGGCCATCGCCTTCGGCCACGCCACCCGCGACATGTCGGGCGCACTGCAGCGCTTCCCGGTGCCGAACCGCCGCGCCGAAATCGCCAAGCTCGCCACGCGCGCACTTGCGCTCCGGGCCCGTCCGCTCGAGGTCACCACGGTGGCGCCGGCCGCAGCGCCCGTGCCCCACCCTGCGCCGCAGTTGGTCGCGCCCCCGCCGCGTACATCAGCACCAGCCCGGCCACCCGTCGCCGCGACGGCCGCATCGACCGCGTTCGTGCGCGAGGCCCCCTTCCGCGCGTCGAGGGTGCCACCTCCAGGGGCCGTGCCGCCAGCTCCAGCGATCGGCGTCTCGACGGCGGCGCCCGACGCCGAGCTGCGACGGCTGCGCAGAAAGACGGTCGAGCGGGAGCGGGCACGGCGCCGTCTGACGCAGCGGTTCCGCGCGGCCTTCGTCCGGCTCGGCGATTGGGTCACGTGGCGCCCCTCGTCTCCTGACCCGCGCGTACTTGTCGGCGCGGTCGTCGTCACGGCCGCCGTGGTCTCAATCCTGTGGAACAACGACCGGCCCTCGGCCTCGCCGACGGGCGGCTCGAGCGTCGCGACGCCTGCCGCGGACCGCGCCGCCGTCTGGTCGCCCGCTCCCGCCCTGCCCGCTGGCCCTGCGCCGCCTGCGCCAGCGGCCACGGCCGGCGCGGCGTCGCCGGCGGCCACGCCGCCCCTCCGCGCGTCCGCAGTACGACGTGGAGATGCCGTCCCCGCCGCTGCGCCCGTAGCCTCCCGGCTGCCCGAGTCGGCAGCGGTGGCGGAACGCGCGGCACCGCCCGCACCGAGGCCGCGCAGCGGCATCACGGTGACGCTGCCCGCGCTCGACCCGCCGCCCGGGCCGCTCACAGCGGACTCGGGCGCGGAGCCGTCACCGATTGCGCCGCGGAGCTCGACCTCCGGTCGTGGCCGCGACGGTGCGAATGCGATCTACTCCGCGGGCGACGACGACGTGGCACCACCGGTGTTACTGCGTCAGCAGTTGCCGTCACAGGTCTTCGAACCGACCGCGGACGCGCCAGCAGACTGGCCGTTTCTCGAACTGCTCATCGATCATCGGGGCGCGGTCGAGCAGGTGCGGCTCCACGCCAAGGCGCCCGCGCCGGGGCAAACCCTGTATCGCCATCGCATGCTGCTGGCAGCCGCCAAAGCATGGCAGTTCGCACCGGCCCGCCGTCAGGGCGTGCCCGTGCGCTACGTGATGCGCGTGCCGC
>JANORI010000305.1:0-6828 GCA_031415235.1 Acidobacteriota bacterium
CCGAGATTGCAGATCTGGTTATAGCCGCCGTAGCTGTACATCGCCAGGATGGCCGAGGCGCCGATGCTGCGAAACAGCCGGCTGTCGAACGCGAATGCTTCAGGCGGGAAGTCGAACGCCTGCGCCGGCGAGAAACTGAACAGGCCGGCCACGATCACCCAGCTCACCGTGGACAGCACCACGACCAGCATCACCACGGCGAGCCGGCCAATGCCGCTGATGTGGCGCTAGAGCAGCGCCGTGATGGCCAGGCACGTGCCGGCGGCCACCAGGTGGTGGGTGAGCGGCGTCATCGACGTCCAGAGAAACTGCAGGTAGTCGGCAAACCCCACCGCGCCACTGGCCACCGACAATGGGGCCACCAGCAAGGTCTGGAAGATGAACAGGAACGACATCAGGCGGCCAAGGCCGAAGGGCTGAAAGGCCTCCCGCAGATACTGATAGCCGCCGCCGCTCCCTGGGATCGCTGCGCCCAACTGCGCGTAGACCATGCCATCGGCGAGCGCGAGGACCAGCCCGGCCACCCACGCGTAGATGACGTGCGGTCCGTTCATGGCGGCCACCATGAACGGGATCGTGAGAAACGGCCCCACGCCCACCATGCTGATCACGTTGGTGGCGGTGGCCTGCAGCAGGCCCATCGCGCGGTCGAGCGATGGCGCGGGTAACGACGGGTCAGCGGACGCCACTGTGGCCTCTCGCGCGCAAGGCACGGGCGCAGGCCGTGCGGATCGCGCATCGCCGTGCCCGTCGAACGCGCGCTCGGGGCTGCCTGGAGGTCATGCCGGCAGCAGCGCGTGCACGAGCTCGTCGGCCAGGGGCCGGGAATGCACGAGTGGATTGAGGGCGAGCGCGTCCACGAGGTCGTCGCGGGCGCCGCTCATGGCAGCCGTCACCGTGGCGCGCTCGTACTCCTTCACGCAGGCGATGAGCGCCCGCGCGTGGTTCGGCACCGTGGCCACGGGCTGCGTGTGCGGGCCCTCGGCATCCACGGCGCACGGCGTCTCGATGATGTCCTCGTCGTCGAGAAACGGCAGAATGCCGTGGTTGGGCACGTCGAGTGGAATGACCGCGCCCGTGTTCCCGGCAATCGCCGAGATGGTCATGAGCGCGATCTTGTCGTAGCCGCTGAGCTCGGCCCAGTCGGGCTTGATGCGCGGCGTGGTGGTACCGGATTCGAGCTGCATGTAGCTGGCATCGCGCGCCGCGAGGTACTGCTGGTAGCGCACGGCGGGATCGACGGCGCCGGCCGCGAGGTCTGTGAAGAACTGGTCGGTCAGCGCCGACACGGCCTGCCCGCGGCTCGTGCCCGCCTTCCGCAGATGAGCGAGCGCCACGTCGGGTCGGTAGTAGTAGTACAGATACTCGGTCGGCAGCAGACGCAGCTCGCGCAGGCGTTCGCGCTCGAAGAGGGGCGTGCGGTACGCGGCGTCGAGCCGTGCGTCGTCGTCCCACAGGCGCGCCATCTGCGGCTCGCCCTGAAAGTACACCTCGCGCAGCCAGCCCAGGTGATTCAGTCCGAAGTAGTCGTAGTGGCACGCCGCCGGTGGCAAGCCCAGCGCATGGGCCGCATCTTCGTAGGTCTCGGTCGGCGTGTCGCAGATGCCGATGATGCGCGCGTCGGAGTGCTGATGCACGGCCTGCGACACCACACTGACGGGATTGCTGAAGTTCACGAACCACGCCTTCGGCGCCAGCCGCGAGGCGAGCTGACCGTACCGCACCATCGGGGGAATGGTGCGCACGGCCATGGCGAAGCCGGCGGGTCCCACCGTTTCCTGGCCCACGACGCCGAGTGCGATGGACGTGGCTTCGTCGTTCGCCCGCTGACGGATGCCGCCCACGCGGATGCTCGTGACGACGAAGTCCGCGCCCTCGATGCAGGCCTCGGCCGAGGCCCGGGCGGTGACCGGCACGCCGTGCGCCATGCGCGAGGCCAGACCGGCAATCACCGCGAGCCGGGGCTGATCGAGGTCGTACAGATCGATCTGGTCGATCTTGAGCGTGGAACGGGCGATCCCGCCCTCGAGCAGCGGCACGCGCACGCCGGCGCCGCCGATGATGGCCAGTTTCACGATGTCCTCTGCGGGGCGCGGGCGGTGCGCCGACCGCGGGGGGACGCCGTGGCCGGCGGGGCGGCGGGGCGCGGTGTCCGGATCTTCGTGCCGGCGCGTGCGGGCGTGGGTCGCGGACCGCGGTGACCCGTGGGTCTGAGCAGCGTGGGCAGGTGCGCCGCCAGGGGCAGCGCGTCGAGACCGCCGGGTGCGCGGGTGGAGGCCGCACCCACTGCGTTGCCCGTGGCCAGGCACTGCGCCGGTTGGCCGCCGCGCAGCCACGCCGCCAGAAAGCCCGCGTTGAACGCGTCGCCCGCACCGGTCGTGTCTACGGCGTCCACGCGGGGCGCGGGCTTCACCACGTCGCCGTCAGTGCGCAGCCAGCGGCTGCCGAGCGGCCCGAGCTTCACGATGACGGCGGCCGTCAGACAACGCAGCACGGGATACGCATCGTCGATCGCATTCACGTGGGCATAGAGCGGCGCCTCGAGCTCGTTGACGAACACGAAGTCGAGCGCGTCCATCAGCGCCGGCAATTCTTCGCGCTCGGCGAGGGACTCGCTCCAGCCGAAGTCCCACGACACGGTGACGCCGGTGCGGCGCAGGCGCTTCACCAGGCGTGTCCACGCGCGGATGTCCGACGGACAGAGCGCCAGGTGCACGTGGGTGGCGTGGGGCGTGGTCAACGCGTCGAGCAATCGCGGCTCGAGCACCGCGTTCACGCCGTTGAAGGTGACGAACGACCGGTCGGTGCCGGTGGAGAGCGCGGCGCTGATGGCATGCGCCTCGCCGGCGCGCTTCAGGTTGTGCACGCGCACCTGCTCACGCCTGAGTCGCGTGACCGCCGCGGCGCTGAGTGCGCTGGCAATGGTCGTGCGAATGCCGAGGCGCGTGGCGCCGATCGCCGTGATCACCGCGCCCCCGCCGATCGTGGCGTGAAACTGGTCGGTCTTGATCTCTTCCCCCGGCCCGGGCAGGCGCTCCAGCCCCACGAACACGAGGTCTTCGAACGCCTCGCCGGCCGTGAGCAGCGTGGAAATGGCCACGCGCAATTGTAACGGGGCCTGTCACGGTTACATTCGCCGGCGCTGCAATTTCTGCAACGCGTGCTTGGACGTGCGGCGGCCAGGCCTCAGCGCGCGGGATCTTAGGGGGAGGGCCTAGCGGCCCGGCTGCACGACGCGCAGGCCGTGTGCGCGGGCGGCGTCGGCGAGGCGGGCGTCGTAGGTGACGAAGTCGAGGTCGGGATCGTCGATCTGCTGCGCCGATGCGAGGTGGATCGCATCGAGCGACCGGAGACTCGGAGGCAGCAGGGCGCTGGCGGCGCGAATCACGCCACCCTCGAGCGTGATGGACTCCACGACCCGAAGCAGATCGAGCGCATCGGCGGCCGGCAGGTCAGCCCGAAGGCACGCGCGTACCGTCTCTACTCGTGCCAGCACGCTCGACAACGCCCGGCGCGGCGCCTGCAAGTACTCCACAAGGGCCTCGGATTCACGTTCGTGCCGCAGCAACTTCACCAGGGCCGACGTGTCGAGATAGGACGCGCCAGCCATGTCAGTACCGCTCCTCGCTCCGCATCTCGTCCAGGATCTCGCTTATCGGCCGTGACCCCGGCGGCAGCTTGCGCGGCGGTGGCAGGTCGCGAATCGAGCGTGTGGCCGGCGTGATGAGCCCCTGCGCCAGCAGGATGTCGTAGCGCGACGCGTTCGGCGGCACGGGCCGCAGCACGGCGACGACGCGGCCGTGCTCGGTGACTTGGAGGGCAACGCCCTGCTTCACGCGGTCGAGGTAGACGCTCAGGTTCTGCCGCAGCTCGCGGACGCCTACCGTGGTGGACGGCTGGTCGTGTGCCCACTCGGGCCGCACGTTGGCCGTGACGGCCGCAGGTGATGTGGGCGAGGCAGGCGCCTTGGCCGCCTTCGGTGCTTTCGCCGTCGCGTTCCGGCGTGGCGGCGCACTGGGCATCTTTCTGGACGTCGAACCAGAGACGTCGGGCCGCTTGCGGCCGGGACGAGCGATGGAGGCGGTGGACGTAGCCATGTAGCACAGCGTAGCACAACGACTGGTCGAATCGCGCTGGCCGATCGCGGCATGATAGAGACGTCATGTCCTCAGCCAAGGTGTCGGTGAAGGTGTTCAACAGTCAGGGCCAGCTCGTGGGGCCGCTGGTCGTGCCGCGGGTGGAGAGGAGCGAGGCGGAATGGCGCGCCCGGCTCACGCCCGAGCAGTTCAGCGTGGCCCGGTCGCAGGGCACCGAGCGCCCGTTCTGCGGCACGCTGCTCGACAACAAGGCCGACGGCGTCTACGCATGCGTGTGCTGCGGCCTGCCGCTGTTTGCGTCGAACGCGAAGTTCGAATCGGGCACCGGCTGGCCCAGTTTCTTCCAGCCGATTGCCGAGGAGAACGTGCTCACCGAAACCGACAGCAGCTACGGTATGACGCGCGTGGAGATTCTGTGCGCGCGCTGCGACGGCCACCTGGGCCATATATTCTCCGACGGCCCGCGTCCCACCGGCCAGCGCCACTGCGTGAACTCCGAATCGCTGGTGTTCGTGGACGACGGCGACCTGGCGGATCTTGCCGACCCCGCCGCCGGCTAGACCTACCGCCTCTGCCGCCGTCGCGCCTCCTCGAGCTCGATTGGCGTCATTCGCGTGGAAGCCGCGACAGGCGTGCCTTGTCCCACTTCAGCCCCAGCAGCACGAACCGACGATTTTCCTCGAACCGGATGTTGTAGTAGTCGCTGCCCCGGTAGGCGCGCACGAACGGTCCTGCGACCCCTCCAGCGAAACCCAGCCAAGCGAGCTCGGCCGCCGCCCCTCCCGAGCTGCGACTGTCACGGCCGAATCGCCGCCAGCCCCGCACCGTGAGCTGCGCGTGCCTGAACTGGCCTGGTCTGAGCCACGACGGTCGCTCGACCTGCCACATCGCGTCGATTTCATTGCGTCCAAATCGCGGCGCAATCTGCTCGATGCCACCACCTCCCGGCACGAACGTGACGTAGCGGCGAAACTCGAGCTGCACCGACTGGGCGCGCTCGACCTCACGCGCTGCGGCACCCGCGTCCGCGCCCGCGATCCGGCGCACGCTTACCGCACTCTTCAGGCTGAAGTAGTTGACGCCGAAGCTACCGTCGACCGTGTTGAGTGTCCAATCGCGCGGAGCGGGTTTCAGCTTCGGTTCGCAAGCGCCGGTGCGGCGCTGTTGCTCGACGAACGTGCATCCATCCTGTCCATTGGAATGATGATTGAGTCCACCCTCGACGAGCGCAACCGTCGACCGCGTTCCCCGGCGGTAGTGCCGAAGGTACTGCCCGCGGCCTGCGAAGAAGATCGATGGCGTTTGTATTGGCACAGACGGGCCGAGGTGACCGCGGATGGTCGTGCCCAGCGTCAATGCGAACCGCTTGCGCGAGCGGAGTTCGCCGTCAGGGGTTGTCGCCCAGTAGTGGTAGCGGCCGCTGTTCTGCCGCGGGAACATCGGCACGTGGTGGAACGATTGGATTTCGATGAAATGATTCTTGAGGCCACCAGGCCGAGAGTCGCCTCCCACCCACCCAACGTAGGTCGGCTCTAGGAACCAGTCAGGCTCTGGAGGGTGGTCCTGCTGCTTCGCATCGCTGTCCTGTCTCGTGGCCGGCCCGACAACTGTCTGCGCAACCGACGGAGCGCTGGCGAGAACACACGCGAACACCCACGACGCAATGAGCGCCGACGATCGGGAAGTCATGAACGCCTCCTGATTGTCAATGGACGGACCGACCCACCGGATTCCCGTGCCGCGGCTGTCCCACCGGCGATTCGTAACGGGGCCTGTCACCGTACATTTGCCGAAGCCGGGGTTGCAGAAGTTGCTACGCATCGACTTGTAACGGTGACAGGCCCCGTTACAACTACCTCGGCGCGCGCGACAGCACCCGCACCTGCGGCAGCGTGTCGCGATTCACCACCGCTCCGCTGACCATCAGCACCCGAATCTCGCGGATGTTCTTGATATCCGCCAGCGGACTCGCGCCCAGCACCAGCAGGTCCGCGATCTTGCCCTTTTCAATCGTGCCGAGATCGGCCGTGCGGCCTGCCGCGAACGCGCCGTTCTTGGTGGCAGCGACCAGCGCCTGCGTCGGCGTCATGCCCAGCTCCACCAGCCCCTCGATGCCGATGATCGTGCCGATGCCGTGATCCTGCGCCTCGGGCTTGGGCGCGCGCGACAGTTCCGCCGCCGCAGCCCAGTAGTTGTCGGTGCCCACGGTCACCACCGCGCCGGCGGCAATCAGCGCCTTTGCGTTCTTGCGGCGCAGCTCCATCTCGTCGCCCGTGTCGGTGGCCTCCTTGCGCAACTCCGCGGACGTCTTCGCCCGGCCCGGCCCCTTGGCCGCGGCCTCGCTCACCTTCTTCTGCGCCTCGGCGCGGTCCTTCAGATGCTTGGTCCACGCCTCGCCGGTGATGGTGTTCACCAGCATGTTGCACGCGATCTGCCGCGCCACGATCTCGCGGATCAGCGCCGCCGACAGCTCGCGCGGCCCCAGCACTTCGGGATGCTGAATGCCGTCGATGCCGGCCTCGATCGCCAGGCGCAACCCATCGGGCGTCGTGGCATGCGTCTCGGCCTTCTTGCCGCGCTTGTGCGCTTCCTCCACCATCACGCGCTGCGCCTCGGGCGAGAAGCCCACGAACGATGGCCGCGTGAAGTGCGCGGTGCCGCCGTACTTCACGAAATCCGGCCCCTTGTCGAGATACGCGTTGATCGCCACCCGCAACTCGTCGGGCGTGAG
>JANORI010000306.1:0-28110 GCA_031415235.1 Acidobacteriota bacterium
CGAGCAGGTCCTTCATCGCGAGTGGGGCCAAGCGTCCTCCATCCATCGGCGTTACCGCTTGCTGAACTGGAACCGCTTGCGGGCTCCGGCCAGACCGTACTTCTTGCGTTCCTTGGCGCGCGAATCACGCGTCAGGAGCCCATCCTTCTTCAACTTGCCGCGCAGCTCGAGGTCGAACGCGCACAGCGCCCGGGCGATGCCCAGGCGAATGGCGCCGGCCTGCCCGGCCACGCCGCCACCCGCCACCGTGCACAGCACGTCGAACTTCTCGCCAGTCTCGGTGAGGTTCAGCGGCGTCTTGACGGCGATGCGCAGCGATTCGGTGGGGAAGAACTCGGCGAACTCGCGGCGGTTCACCGTGATGGTGCCCGAACCGGGACGTAGAAACACGCGGGCCGTGGACGTCTTGCGCCGTCCTGTGGCGTAGTACTGGAGTGCAGCCAACTTATGACACCTCGAACGAAACCGGCTGCTGCGCCGCATGCGGATGCGTGGCGCCGGCGTACACTTTGAGCTTTCCGTACATCGCATCGCCGAGAATCGACTTCGGCAGCATGCCGCGCACCGCTTCTTCGACGAGGCGCGCTGGCTGACGCTGGCGAACGATCCTGGCGCGCTCTTCCCGCAAGCCGCCCTCGTAACCGGAATGGTGGCGATAGATCTTCTGGTCTTCCTTGCGGCCCGTCAGCTTGACCTTCGCGGCGTTCACGATCACCACATGATCGCCTGTGTCGAGGAACGGCGTGTAGGTCGCTTTGTGCTTGCCCTGGAGCATCTTGGCCGCAGCCGTGGCGATCCGGCCGAGAACCTTACCCTCGGCGTCGATCACGTGCCAGCGCCGCGCCACCGTTGCGGGTGTCGCCACATACGTTCGCATCGTTTCAGTACCCTTCTCGTCCATGCCGAGTCACGGCAAACCCAAATAATAAGCCCGTTTCCTGAAACCGGTCAAGCGCCAATCTCCCGGCAGGCTCCGATCACGAAATTGTGCACCTGGCGGACAACCAGGTCGCCCGTCTCGGCTACCATATGCACGCCCATGCACGAATTTGCAAGCGGACCATGCCGCAGTCATGCTCGGAGCTGCACGGCGGTGCTCGCCCCAAGCCTAACAAGGCAAACGAGTTGCGCTTGTGTAGGGCGGCCGTCCTGCCGATAGAACCTGTGGAGTCGACAGGCGTGCCAAACCGGGTGATACGGAAAATTCTGTCATCGGCACTCGGATCTGTATGTGCAGAGACTGACACCTTCGGCACGGCGCGCCGACACCCACCACAGTTTTGGGCGATTTCCAGCCGTAGCGAGAACTCCTAGCTGTTGGTACCGGGTTTGCGATAGCGGGTTCGAAGGCCGCGGGGACAAGCGTTCCGGCGATGAGAGAAGGGAAGGCGGCGTAGTGTTCTTCAATCGAAGAAGGCCGGTGGTCGGCCTGGACATCGGGTCCAGTTCCGTCAAGGCAATCGAACTCAAAGCGTCCGGGCGCGGCTTCAAGGTCGTGGCACTAGGCGTCGAGCCGGTGCCGCCTGACAGCATCGTTGACGGCGCGATCATCGACGCCGGTGCGGTGACGGATGCCGTCCGCCGCGTACTCGAGTCGCCCCGGTTCAAGGCCAAGGACGTGGTCGCCTCGCTCTCGGGCAGCTCGGTCATCGTCAAGAAGATCAGCCTTCCCGTCATGAGTGACGAGGACCTGAGCCAGTCGATTCAGTGGGAAGCCGAACAGTACATCCCGTTCGACATCCAGGACGTGAACCTCGACTACCAGATCCTCACGCCAGTCGCGCAGCGCCAGGGCACGATGGAAGTGCTGCTCGTGGCCGCGAAGAAAGACAAGATCGCCGACTACACCGGCGTCGTGAGCGCGGTGGGACGTACTGCAGTGGTGGTCGACGTCGACGCCTTCGCGCTGCAGAACGCGTTTGAAGCCAACTACGGCATCGAGCCTGGTCGGGTTGTCGCACTTGTGAACGCAGGCGCCAGTGCCACCAACATCAACCTCGTGTGTGACGGCACGTCGCTCTTCACACGTGATGTCGGCATTGGCGGCAACGCCTTCACCGAGGCGATCCAAAAGGAACTCGGTCTGCCGTTTGACAGTGCGGAAGACGCCAAGAAAGGCCTGCCGGTCGACGGCGTGCGTGCCGAGGACCTGCGCCCCGTGCTGGCCGCGGTCATGGACAACGTGCTGCTGGAAATCGAGAAGACGTTCGACTTCTTCAAGGCCACATCCGCGAGCGACCGAATTGACCGCGTTCTCGTGAGCGGGGGCGGGTCGCTCGTTGACTCCTTCGACCAGTCGCTGCGCGACCGGCTCGGCGTCGAGGTGGAGCGGTTCGACCCCTTCAAGACCGTGTCGGTCGACCCGGCGATCCTGCAGAGCGGCAATGCCGCCGACTACGCGCCGGCCTGCGCGGTGGCGCTCGGGCTCGCCCTTCGCAAAGGCGGTGACCGGTGATTCGCATCAACCTGCTCGCGGGGCAGACGGTAAAGCCCGCAACGAAGCCGATCGACGCGGCGCAGAAGATTGCGCTTGGCGGCAGCCTGATCCTGCTGCTGGCCGCGACCTTCGTCGGCTGGAGCTACTGGTCGCTCGGCCAGGCGAGCGCCCAGATTGAGCGCGACATCGAAGAGCGGCGGCGGGAAGAAACGCGCCTGGTGCAAGTCATCTCCGAAGTGCGCGAGTTCGAAGCGCGTCGCGAACGTCTGCAGCAGCGAGTGACGCTCATCGAGGAACTCCGCCGCGGCCAGACCGCGCCGGTGCACATCCTTGACCAGGTGAGCCGCAGCCTCCCTGACATGGTGTGGCTGACCAAGATGGCGCAGACCGGCTACGACATCACGCTCGAGGGCAACTGCCTCACGCTCACGGCGCTGTCGGACTTCGTCGGCGCCCTCGAGCACTCCCGCTACTTCAACCGTCCGGTCGAGATCATCAACAGCGAGGTCGTGGTCGCGACGGCGACGACGCCCGAACTCATCAAGTTCGTCATCAAGGGCGGGTTTCAGATGTCGGGACTGCATGCGCCGGCGCCGCCGGCCGCTTCAGCGGGCGCGCCGCCGGCGAAGGGAGCCCCCCGTGGCTAACCCCTCGATGAGCAAGCTGCCCTGGTGGGGCCAGTTGCTCGTGTTCGTATTCGTCGGCGTGCTGATCGTCGGCGGCTACCTGTATATGTGGGAATGGCCGCAGCAGGGACAGCTCGACATTCGCCGCGCTGAACTCGCTGCCATCCAAGGCCGCATCGACATTGGCATGGAGACGGCTCGGAAGCTGCCCGAGTTCCGCGCGCAGGTGGGTGACCTCGAGTCGAAGCTCGAGGGCCTCAAGGCCATCCTGCCTGAAGAGAAAGACGTGGCCGACCTGCTGCGCCGCATCCAGACCATGGCGTCGCAATCGAACCTGACGATCCGGCACTTCAGGCCTCGAGCCATCACGACCAAGGAACTGCACGCCGAGTGGCCGAGTGAACTCGAAGTCGAGGGCGCGTATCACAACGTGGGCATCTTCCTCGACCGCGTGGCCAAGCTGCCGCGGATTATCAACGTCGGCGCGATCGAGATGACGCCGGCGGTGCCACGCCCGGGTTTGGCCGCTACGGTCAAGGTGACCTGTACGGCCATGACCTTCGTGCTCAACGACCAAGCCCCAGGAGCGCCCGCACCCGCAGTGCCGGCGAAAAAGACCGAATGAAGTCCCTTGCGTTTGCCCTCGCGCTGACCATCGCAGCAGCCACGGCGCTCGGCGCGCAGGCGCCGGCACCCGCGGTTCCGCCGGTGCCGGCCCAGCCTGCGCCTGGGGCCGATCTGCCGTCGCCGCCAGTTGACTACGCGTATAGTCCGAGCGGCCGTCGCGATCCATTCACGAGCCTCGCGATGCCAGGTCGCGGCCTCGTGATGTCGACGCCAGGCAGTATGCCGAAGGGCGCCGCGGGAATTCTCGTCGACGAGCTGAGCGTCAAGGGCATCGTCCTTGCAAACGGCAGCTACGTCGCGATCGTGGCGGGTTCTGGCGGCAAGCCCCAGACCTACACCGTGAAGGCCGGAAGCCGATTGTTCGATGGCACGGTGCAGTCGATCACTGCCGATGCCGTCGTGATTCTCCAGCAGGTCAGCGATCCGCTGTCACTCGAAAAGCAACGCCGGGTGCGAAAGCCCCTGCGCACCCAGGAAGAGGGCAAATGATGCTCGGCCGAATCGCTCCACTTGTGACGGTTGCCGCGTGTGTCGCCGCGCTTGCGGGACACGTCGCCGCAATCGATGCCACGGCACGTGGTGCGGAGTTTCCGCACCTGCGCGCGGTGTCCGCACACGACGATGGCGGTGTCAGCGCGGTCGTCATCGAGGCGACCGAGCCAGTGGCCTATGTGACGTCGCAGCCCGACCCCCTCACCGTGCTCGTCGACCTGCGCAACGTGCAGGCCGGTGGCATCCAGGCCGGGGCCATGGGCCGGGGCCTGGCGCCGCTTCGAGGCGTGCAGGTGGAAGAGAGCCGGGCGGCGGATGGCACTCCGCTCGCACGCGTGCGCGTCCACCTGGACCGGGCCGCATCTCACCGGGTGCGTACGACGCGCAATCTCATCGTGGTCGAAGTCGACCGGCAGGCGCCGGCCAGGGCGGCGACATCGGCGACGGCGACCGCCGTGCGCGTCGCCGCGACCGAACTGCGCGCCGTGCGGGCATCGCGCTCGGGTGACGAAGTCACGGTCGCCATCGTCGGCAACGGCGTTCTCGAGGCGGCGTCGGTCGAAGAAGCCAAAGACATGCCTCCGCGGGTGCTCCTCGACTTCGAAGGCGTGGCAGTCGGTCGAGCCGTGCCGGCCGTGTTGGGCGTGAATCAGGCGGATGTCTCGCGCGTGCGGGTCGCCACCAACAGCCTCACGCCGCTGGTCACCCGCGTGGTCGTGGACCTCAAGCGGAAGATGACCTACCGGGTCGAGCCCGGCGGGACCGACGGCGACGAATTGCGGGTGATCTTCGGCGCGCCCGTCGTGGCGGCAGCCGATACGCCGGCCATGCCCGAGCCGGCGCCGGCACGCGAACCAGCGCCGGAAGCGGCTCCGGTCGTGACCGCTCCCGTTCCGGTTGTGGCAGCACCGCCCTCGACCACGGTCTCACAGGCGGTGGTGGCGGCGCCCGCGCGCGCCGTGGCCCCTTCAGCGATGACCGGCCAAGCCCAGTCCACGCTGGCGCAGGAGGCCGTCGGCGAGCGCGGCGCCAAGCCGTCGAAATTCACCGGCCATCCCGTGTCGCTCGACTTCCAGGGCGCGGATCTGCGCGCCGTGTTGCGCACGTTCTCGGAGATCAGTGGCTTGAATGTCGTCATCGACCCGACCATCAACGGCAGCGTCGATGTGTCGCTGCGCGACGTGCCTTGGGATCAGGCGCTCGACATCATCCTGAAGGCCAACAGGCTCGGGTACTTCGTGGACGGCACCATCGTGCGCATCGCGCCGCTGACGGTGCTGGCCGAAGAAGAGTCGCAGCGCCGCAAGTTGACCGATGAGCAGGCGCTCGCAGGCGAGCTGCGGGTGCTGACGAGGGCTCTCAGCTACGCCAAGGGCGGCGACCTGGTGGCGATCCTGACCCGCAGCGCCTTGTCGACACGCGGCGAGGTGCAGGTCGACCCGCGCACCAATACGGTCATCATCCGCGACCTGGCGGACCGGCTTGCGGCCGCCGACGCGTTGATGACGGCGCTCGACCTGCCGCAGCCGCAGGTGGAGATTGAAGCCCGCATCGTGCAGACCACGCGCGACTTCGCGCGCAACATCGGCGTGACGTGGGGCCTCGGGGGGAAGGTGTCGCCGACGCTCGGCAACACCACGCCCCTGGCCTTCCCGAACAACGGGGCACTTGACGCCGGCACGAACCTCGGCATAGCGAATCCTACGAGCGCCTTGGCGCTGGCCCTCGGCTCCATCAATGGGGCCGTCAGCCTCGACATGGCGCTGACCGCGCTCGAGCGGTCCGGCCAGGGTCGCCTGCTCTCGACGCCGCGCGTGTCCACCCAGAACAATGTCGAAGCGGAGATCACCCAGGGTGTGCAGATTCCCATCCAGACGATCGCCAACAACACCGTCACCGTGACCTTCAAGGATGCGGCACTCACGCTCAAGGTCACGCCGCAGATCACCGCGTCGAACACCGTGATCATGCGCGTCAATCTCGAGAACGCGGCGCCCGACTATAGCCGCGCCATCGTCGGCATCCCGCCCATCGACACCCAGCGCGCCGTCACCACGGTACAGGTGGCCGACGGCGAGACGACGGTCATCGGCGGCATCTACTTGAGCCGCGAGCAGTCCACGCAAGGCCGCACGCCGCTCCTGTCACGGATTCCGCTGCTCGGCTGGCTGTTCAAGAACGACGAAGCGAGCGACGAGAGCCGCGAGCTGTTGATTTTCCTCACCCCGCGCATCACCAAGGGCTGAGCGGTCGACCATCTCTACGAGGATATGAACCCATGCGATTCCTGACTTCACTCCATCGGCCGGCCGCCCTGCTTCTGGCAGCCTCGGCTCTCGTGACGAGCGCGTGCGGCGACGTGGCGAGGACAGGGCGTTCGCCCGCGTTCCTGCAGATCGTCAAGCTCGAGGGTGCCAGTGGCGCCGATCCGGGCAAGTTCGGCGGCACACTGTTGTCGGACGTCGTGACCGTCGTCGAGGTAACGAGGGGCAAGGACTCGTTCTTCATCGACACCTTCTTCAACGACATCGGTCGGGCGGAGTTCAAGGTCCAGCTCAAGGATCCGGGTCCAGCTGCCACTCCGACGTCGGCCTCGGCGCTGAACGCCGTGACGCTCACGCGGTACCGCGTGGTCTTCAAGCGGGCGGACGGACGCAACACCCAGGGCGTCGATGTGCCGTATGCCTTCGACGGCGCATTCACAATCACCGTGCCGTCGGCCGGATCGGCCTCGGCAGCCTTCGACCTCGTAAAGAACACGGCGAAGCTCGAGGCGCCACTGCTCGCGCTGCGGAATTTCGGTGGCGCGCAGCTCATCAATACGCTCGCCGATGTCACGTTCTACGGCACCGACCAGGCCGGTAATGAGGTGTCTGTCTCGGGTTCCATTTCCATCACATTTGCCAATTTCGGCGACCCCGCGTAGGCCGGAAAGGACACGAGCCGTGACGTTCCCTTTGACTCGCGCCATCTCTGCGACACTCGCCGCGCTGACGGCGACCGCCGCCTTGGCCGGATGCACCGTGAAAAAGACCGAGGCGCCGCCGTTGTCCGGGCCCTCCGAACTTGCCCTGTCGCTGCAGACCACCGCCACGCCCGACATTCTCGGGCAAGACGGGTTGTCGCAGTCACAGGTGCAGATCGTGGCCCGTGGTCCCGACGGACGTCCGGCCCGCGCCGTGCCGATGCGCGTGGAAATTCTCGCCAGCGGCCTGCTGGTCGACTACGGTCGGCTGTCTGCCCGGAACGTCGTCACAGGTGACGACGGCATCGCGCGGTTGACCTACACGGCGCCACCGGCCCTGGCCGAGCCCGTCGACAACTACACCGTCATCACGTTGCTCATTACTCCCATCTCTGGCGATTATGCCAACGCGAACGCTCGCAGCGTCGACATCCGACTGGTGCCGAACGGCCCCATTATCATCCCGCCTAACGGCGCGCCAATTCCTGCGTTCATCATCACGCCGACGCCGGTCACGGCGTTCACGCCGGTGACGTTCGACGCGTCGAGCAGCAGAGATGAGGGCGGGCCGTGCGGGTCGGCGTGCCGATACTCCTGGGACTTCGGCGACGGGTCGGCCGCGACCGGCATCGTCGTGTCACACGAGTTCCGTTCCGCCAGCACCTTCACGGTGCGTCTGACCGTCACCGACCTGCGCGGACAGTCGAGCACACTCGCGCAAGCGATCAGCGTCGTGGCCTCGGACAAGCCGAAGCCCGACTTCGTGTTCTCGCCGACCGCACCCAAGGCCGGGCAGGACATCTTCTTCAATGCGGCCGCCTCTACGGCGGCACCTGGCCGGAAGATCGTGGCCTACGACTGGGACTTCGGCAGTGGGCGCAGCGGCACGGGCATGACCGTCGCGAAGCGCTATGACACGCCGGCCACCTACAGCGTCACGTTGACCGTGTCCGACGACACGTTCTCGCCGGGCGGCACGGCGGTCGTGACCAAGTCGGTCACCGTCGCGGTTCCGTAAAGACAACACCGTGGCACCTTCCCGAATCGACGAACTGCGACGCCGGGTTCAAAACGACCCGGCGTCCATCGCCTTCGCGCAACTGGCCGAGGAATACCGCCGGTCAGGCCAGACCGAAGAGGCGGTGCGTGTGTGCCGGGAGGGACTGACCCGGCACCCCGGCTACTTGTCGGCGCGGGTCACGCTGGGCCGGGCGCTGCTCGACCTCGAACAACTCGCCGGCGCGAGGGACGAACTGCAGTTCGTCGTTGGAGAAGCGCCGGAGAATCTTGCGGCCGTCCGCGGTCTTGCGGAGATCTACCATCGCGAGGGACAGACGGCCGAAGCCCTGACCTACTACCAGCGCGCGTTGACGTTGGCGCGCCACGACCCGGAAATCGAAGAGATCGTCCAGCAACTGTCCCGTCAGGTGGGGGCGGCGACGACTGGCCCCAATGGCGGGCTGTCGTTCGAGGAGGCCCACCAGGAACTGCTTTCGGCGGCCGAACGCCTGCCGGTCACGCCCCCGCAGGAGGCACCACTCGGAAGAGACGCCGACCAGGGTTCTACGGCACCGTTCGATTTCGATCGGCTCGTCGCCGCGCTGGGGTCGCCTGCCGCGCCGCCGCAAGTCGAGGCGGCAGTCGAGGGGCGTCCGTCCACAGTGTCACTCGATCTGCCGGAGCCGGCGTCCCTTGATCCCGACCCATTCGCCGCGCTCGAAGCCGAGTTGCGGGCAAGCGACCTGCCAAGCGCTAGAGCGAAGGTGGCTCCCTGGTCCTCCCCAGCTACGGAGGTCGCCGAAGCCGACGAAGAGCCCGCGTCGCTGGTGGCACCAGCTGTGGCGGGCCTGCCTTCTGCGGAAGAGGTCCTGGCAGATACCCTGCTCGGTGTCGTAGACGCTCCCGCCGGAGCCGGTGCCGAAGACGTAACCACCCTGGCGAGTGATGCCGTCATCGACCCGTTCGCCACCTACGACGACAGCTCGACCCACGACGCTCCGGCCGCTTCAGAGCTCTACGAAGTAGAGGCCAGCACGCCGGAACCGGAGCCTGAACCGACGCCGCCGGAGCCGGAACCGCACCCGGAGCCCGCGCCGCAGGTCGAGCCACGGCTGGCGGCACCGGCGGCCGCGTCGACCTCCGAAGGGGTGCTTGACGAGCTCGAGGGCTGGCTGACGACGCTGCAAGACCGCACGAGCCAATAGCCAACCGTCTCGGCGGCTCCTGCATGTCCGCGTCTGCCGATCTGCGTGCCTCCCGTCTGGACCGTCTGGCCGCAGCCGTTGGGGAGTCGTCCATCGACGCCCTCGTGGTGTCGCACCTTCCAAATCTCCACTATCTATTCGGGGTGACCGCGTCGGCGGGGCTTGCCGTCGTCGCGCCAGCCGGCGTCACGCTGCTGGCCGACGAGCGGTACCGCGAGGCGTTCACGCACGCCGTCGACGGGCTGCCCGAGGTGTCGGTCGTGGCCGTCGATGTCGGTTCGAGCTACGAAGAATGCCTCGCAGGCGTCGTCGGCAAGCTCGGCTTCCATGCCGTTGGCGTGGAAGCTGGAGCGCTGACCCTGAGTCGTGCCAGTGCCATCCGCCGCCACTTTTCTCCCAACCGCGCCGAGCTGGTCGAGACCGACGGCATGGTTGAGCTGCTTCGAATGGTCAAGGATCCGTGGGAACAGGCCATATTTCGTGAAGCGGGGGCTCGATTGACCGAAGTGGCCGCGTGTATACTGCCCAAGGTCTCAGCGGGACGGCCGGAACGTCTGGTCGCCTGGGATATCGATGTCGCCCTTCGCGCGGGCGGCTTCGAACGACCGGCGTTCGAGACAATTGTGGCGTCGGGTCCAAACAGTGCCCGGCCCCATCACCGCGCGGGGGACCGGCGCATCGACGCTGGCGATCTCGTGGTGGTCGACTTCGGAGGGGTACTCGACGGGTATGCCGTCGACATGACCCGCACCGTGGCGGTCGGGACGGTATCGAGCAAGCGCCACGAATGGCTGGCGGCGGTCGCCACGGCGCAGCGCGTGGCGATTGACGAAATCGCACCGGGCGTGTTCCCGTCACGGATTGACGCGGCCGCCCGCGACTACTTGCAGCAGGTCGGGTTGGGTGAGCGGTTCGTCCACAGCACGGGGCATGGCTTGGGCCTCGAAGTGCACGAGCGACCGGTGATCGGGCCCAGGGGCGATGCCACCGGGCCTGTCGCCGCCGGAATGGTGTTCACCGTCGAGCCGGGCGTCTACATCCCGGGACTGGGCGGGGTTCGCATCGAAGACGACGTGATTGTCACAGCAACTGGAGTCGAGCGCCTCACCGGCGCCGTTCCGGGTTTTGAGGCCCATGAATCCTGACGACATCAAGCAACTGCTCGACCTGGTCCAGGCGCACGACCTGGCCGAGTTCGAGTTCGAGGAAGGCACGTTCAAGCTGCGCGTGAAGCGCGGCGGTCCGCACGTCATCACGCATGTCACGCAGATGCCGGCGCCCGCGCTCCTTGCCGCGCCTCCGGCCGCCTCGCCAGCGGCGCTGGCCGCCCCCGTCGAGGCCGGCGCCGAACTCGCCATCGTCAAGTCGCCGCTCGTCGGCACCTTCTACCGGGCCGCGGAACCCGGCGCCGCGGCGCTTGCCAGTGTGGGCGACCACGTGAAGAAGGGCCAGGTGCTGTGCATCATCGAGGCGATGAAGCTTATGAACGAGATCGACTCCGAATACGACGGCGACATCGTAAACGTCTACGTCGAAAACGGTCAACCGGTGCAGTACGGCGAACGGATCTTCGCCATCCGCCTGCGCGCCTGAGCCACCCATGTTCAAGAAAATTCTGGTCGCCAATCGCGGTGAAATCGCGCTGCGCGTCATCTTTGCGTGCCGTGAACTCGGCATCAAGACGGTGGCCGTGTACTCCGAGGCCGATGAGAACTCGCTGCACGTGCGCTTTGCCGATGAAGACATCTGCATAGGCGGCGCGCGCAGCGCCGACAGCTATTTGAACGTGCCCGCGATCATCAGCGCCGCTGAGATCACCGGCGCCGATGCGATTCATCCCGGCTACGGCTTCCTGTCCGAGAGCGCGTACCTGGCGGAAGTGTGTGAAGCCTGCCACATCCGCTTCATCGGCCCCGACCCGCATGTGATTCGCCTGCTCGGCGACAAGTCGAAGGCGCGGCGCGCCATGAAGAAAGCTGGCCTGCCCATGCTGCCTGGCAGCGATGGACCGGTCGAGAACGAAGACCACGCGGTGCAGTTGGCCAGGGACATCGGCTATCCGGTGATCGTCAAGGCCGTCGCTGGCGGCGGCGGGCGTGGAATGCGGGTCGTGAAGACGCCGGCCGACCTGCCGCATGCTCTGCGCACGGCACAGCGCGAGGCCGAAGCGGCGTTCGGGCTCGGCGATGTGTACATCGAACGCTATCTCGACTCACCGCGCCACATCGAGTTCCAGATCCTCGGCGACCATCACGGATCGGTGGTCCACTTGGGCGAGCGTGAGTGCTCGATCCAACGGCGGCACCAGAAGCTCATCGAGGAATCGCCGTCGCCCGTCATCACCGACAAGATCCGCCGCAAGATGGGCGCGCTCGTGGCCGATGCGGCGCTCGCGGTGCAGTACACGAATGCGGGGACCTTCGAGTTCCTGATGGACGACAAGGGCCGGTTCTACTTCATGGAAGTGAACACCCGCGTCCAGGTCGAGCACCCGGTGACAGAGTTCGTGACGGGGCTCGATATCGTGAAGGAGCAGATTCGGATCGCGGCCGGGGAACGCCTGTCGGTCCGGCAGAGCGACGTGACCTTCACCGGGCATTCGCTCGAATGCCGGGTCAACGCCGAGGATCCCGAGACGTTCGTGCCGTCGCCGGGCGTGATTCACACCTTCTCGATTCCCGGTGGCCCTGGCGTGCGGGTCGACACCGCGGCCCACGCCGAGTGTACGATTACGCCGTACTACGACTCGATGATTGCGAAAGTCATCGTCCACGGCCGTGACCGCGCCGAGTCGATCGCCCGTATGAAGCGCGTCCTTGGAATGACGGTGATTGAAGGCATCAAGACCAGCATCCCGCTGCATCTCAAGATCCTCAACGATCCCGACTTCGTGGCCGGGCGGATCCATACCCATTTCATGGAGCGGTTCATGCCTCCTGCCAAGGCCTCGTCGCTCGCGGCCTCCGCCTGACGCAGTCGCCGCGACGAGCGATGTCGCCGCTCTACGCCATTGTCGACGTGGACAGCTGTGTGCGAGCTGGCCTGGCGCCGGCCGCCGTTGCCCGTGCCTATCTCGCCGGCGGCGCCCGCCTGCTTCAGGTGCGGGCGAAGCAGCTTCCAAGCGGCGCCTTCCTGCGCCTGGTCGAAGACATCGCGGTGCCGGCGCGCGCCGCCGGTGCCACGCTCATAGTGAACGACCGCGCCGACGTGGCCCGCGTCGCGGGATTGGGCGTGCACTTGGGCCAGGGCGACCTGCCCGCGGCCGCGGCGCGCGTACTGCTCGGGCACGAGGCCGTGGTCGGGCTATCGACGCATACGCCCGCGCAGCTGGCGCGCGCCCTCAGACTTCCGGTCAGCTATGTGGCCTACGGACCGGTCTTCGCCACAGCGACCAAGGCTGCCCCAGACGCCGTCGTGGGCTTGGCGGGTGTGGCGGATGCGGCGGCGGCGCTCGCGCGCGCCGGTGTACCGCTCGTGGCCATCGGCGGAATCACGGTGGCGACGGCGGCGGCCGTGCGTCGCGCAGGCGCGGCGAGTGTGGCCGTGATCTCGGATCTGCTGGCTGGCCCAGAGGCCCCGGAAGACCGGGTTCGCCGGTTTCTCTCGGTCCTCAACAACGTACACCCTGTATAATTCCCCCGGCTTTGGGCCCGTTCCGCGTCTGATGCGGCGATGGTCGCTCCAAATGGAGGCTGCATGGATTCGAACCTGCTCAAGACGAAGTCCATCGAGCAACTCGTCGGCGACGTCGAACACGGCAGCAAGGCTCTCAGGCGCAGCCTGACGGCGTGGGATCTCACGCTGCTTGGCATCGGCGCCATCATCGGCACCGGGATCTTCGTCCTGACGGGTACGGCCGCGGCCAACCAGGCCGGCCCCGCGATCATGATGTCCTACCTCTTCGCGGGCCTGGCCTGCGGGTTCGCTGCGCTCTGCTACGCGGAGTTTGCCTCGATGATTCCGATCGCCGGCAGCGCCTACACCTACGCCTACGCCACGATGGGGGAGCTGTTTGCGTGGATCATCGGCTGGGACCTGATTCTCGAGTACGCCGTGGGTTCGATGACCGTGGCCATCGGGTGGAGCGGCTACATGCAGAAGCTGCTCTCGGGCGCGGGGATTACGCTGCCGCTGTGGATGTCGGCGGCACCGAGCGCGTCGAGCCCCGGCACGATCGTCAACCTGCCGGCGGTGATCGTCGTGCTCTGCATCATGTATCTGCTGGTCGTGGGCATCCGCGAGAGTGCGCGCTTCAACGCCGTCATGGTGGGAATCAAGCTGGCCGCCGTGTTGTTCTTCATCGGTGCCGGTGCGGTGTACGTGAAGCCCGAGAACTGGGACCCCTTCACACCGTATGGCTGGTCAGGTGTCATGGGCGCAGCCGGCGTGGTGTTCTTCGCCTACATAGGCTTCGACGCCGTGTCGACGACGGCCGAAGAGGCCAAGAACCCGCAGCGCGATCTGCCGATCGGCATCATCGCCTCGCTGGTCGTCTGCACGACGCTCTATCTGGTTGTGGCGGCGGTGCTCACCGGCATCGTGCCGGTGGTGGACTACAAGGCCGACCAGGCGTTCCTCAATGCGCCGGTCGCATTCGCGCTCAGCCTCATCGGACAGGACTGGGCCGCCTACCTGGTCTCGGCCGGGGCGGTCGCCGGCATTACGTCGGTGCTGCTAGTCATGCTCATGAGCCAGCCGCGTATTTTCTTCGCGATGAGCCGCGACGGCTTGCTGCCGCAGGCCGTGAGCAAGGTGCACCCGAAGTTTGGCACGCCCTACATCACCACGATCATCACGTGCATCGTCGTGGCGCTCGTGGCCGGCGTGACGCAGATCCAGACCGTCGGCGAGATGACCTCGATCGGCACGCTGTTCGCCTTTGCGATCGTGTGTGGCGCAGTGCTGATCCTGCGCGTAAGCCGCCCCGAAGTGCACCGGCCATTCCGCGTGCCGTTCGGGCCGGTGTTCCCCGTGCTCGGGATCTTTTCGTGCGTCTACCTGATGCTGAATCTCCCCATCCTCACGTGGATCCGGTTCCTGGTATGGCTCGACCTCGGGATGCTCATCTACTGGTTCTACGGCCGCACCCACAGCCCGCTCGTGGACGCGCGCGAGTCCTCCGGCCGTTCCGCGTTCGAGAGCGTTGCGAATTTCGTGTTCATGGCAGGCTCGCTCGCCGTGTTCAACACCGCCTGCATCACCGTGCTGGCCTACATGACCGAATTGGGACTCACGACCGAGACGATTGCCAAGTGGCATGAGATTGGGGTGACCGCCGAGGCGGCAGACGCGTTCGGCCTGAAGTGGCTGGGCGTGTCGCTGGTGGTACTGGCCGCAGGCGTCGGCATGCGAAAAGCGGCGGCCTCGAAGTAGGGACGGCCCGTCTGGCCGTCGAAGGGCTGGGACGCCTGCGGTGAACACCACGTCGTCAAAGCCATTGTCGTGGGCCCGGGGACCGGGTCTCGGCATGGTCCTGTTCGCCGCGGTGTTTGCGGCGGGCACAGTCGGGTACGCGGTAATTGAAGGTTGGAGCGTGTGGGACTCCGCCTTCATGACGCTCATCACGGTCACGACCGTCGGCTACGGGTACCCACATCCGCTCAGCCGCGCCGGAGAAGCGTGGACGGCGTTCGTGCTGCTCGGCGGCGTCGCCACGCTCTACTACACCGCCTTCGTGCTGATGGCGCTGATCGTGGACGGAGGGTTGCACCGGCGCTTCGAACAGCGCCGCTTCGAACGTATGCTCGACGCACTAGACAACCACTTCATCATCTGCGGCTACGGGCGCATCGGCAGCACGATTGCCGACGAGTTTCGCCGTCAAGGCGTGCCCTGCGTCGTCATCGACCGGGACCCCGACAAGGTGCACGCCATCATCGCGGGCGGTGGCCTGGCGGTGGAGGCCGATGCCAGCCGCGAGGACGTGCTGAAGCGCGTTGGCCTCGACCGCGCCCGCGGCCTCATTGCCGCCGTATCCACAGACGCCGAGAATGTCTACACCGTCCTCACCGCGCGGGTGCTGCGGCCGGACCTCTTCATCATCGCCCGCGTCGAATCCGACGACGCCGAACCGAAGCTGAAGCGCGCGGGCGCCGACCGGGTGATCTCGCCCTACACGCTTGGCGCGATCCAGATGGCGAACACGGCGCTTCGGCCGGCGGTCGTTGATTTCATGCGCCTGGCCACGAGTTCAGAACACATCGACCTGTCGGCCGAGCAGATCGAATTGGCCCCGCACGCCACGCTGGTGGGCAAGACGATTCGCGAGGCCGAGCTTCGGCAGCGATACGGCGTGATCGTGGTCGCGATTCGCCGACGGGAAGGGCACATGGAGTTCAATCCGTCGCCCGAGGCCAGGCTGCACGGTGGCGACCAGCTCGTGCTGCTCGGGAGCGCCGAGAAGCTGCGCCACCTCGACGCCGAGGCCCGCCCGCCGCTCGAGGGAGAACGCTCGTGAGCGCCCGCAGGCTCGACGGGATGGCCACGGCCGCCGCAATTCGTGGCGAGCTGGCCCCCCGGATCGCCAGGTTCGCCGCCGCGCGTGGCCGCGCTCCTGGTCTCGGCATCGTGCTCGCGGGCGGCGACCCGGCGTCCGAGATCTACGTCCGGAACAAACTTCGTACCGCCGCCGATGCCGGCTGCCGCGCGGAGCTGTTCCGGGTCGAGGCGACCGCGCCGATCGAGGACGTACTGGCGGTGGTGGGCCGGCTCAACGCGGACGACGCATTCGACGGGATTCTCGTCCAGTCGCCGCTGCCGGTGGCGATGGGCCTGGGCGGGGAACAGCGCGTGTTCGATGCGCTGCTGCCCGAGAAGGACGTCGATGGTTTCCATCCACTGAACATCGGCCTGCTCGTCCAGAAGCGCGCCCGTCTAGTAGCATGCACACCGCTTGGCGTGATGGAGCTGCTGGCGCGCGAGCGCATCGCGCTGGCGGGGAAGCGCGCGGTGGTCGTTGGACGCAGTGACATCGTGGGCAAGCCGATGGCGCTGCTCCTCTTGCACCAGGACGCGACGGTGACGGTGTGCCACTCGCGCTCGCCCGATGTGGCGACGCTGGCGCGCGAGGCCGACGTGCTTGTCGTCGCCGTGGGCCGAGCGGCCTACGTCACGCCGGCCTTCGTGAAGCCGGGGGCCACCGTGATCGACGTGGGCATCAACAGAGTCACCGATCCGGCACTCGTCGCGCAGTGGTATCCCGAGGGTCATGCGCGCCGCGCACAGTGTGAAGCACAAGGGGGCCTGGTCGTCGGCGACGTGCACCCCGACGTGGAGCACGTCGCCGGTGCCCTCACGCCCGTGCCCGGCGGCGTGGGCCCGCTGACGATTGCCATGCTGCTCCGCAACACGGTGGTCGCCGCCGAGCGGCGCGCCGGGCTCCCTTCTGACTGAGGGCCCGTGTTTCGCATCGCCCTGACCGGCGGCATCGCAACGGGCAAGAGCGTCGTGGCCAACGTGCTCCGGGGTGCCGGGGTGCCCACCGTGGATGCCGACCAGCTGGCGCGTGAGGTGGTGCGTCCAGGTACGCCCGGGCTCGCGGCGGTCGTCGGCCGGTTCGGACAGGGAGTGCTGTTGCCCGATGGTCGGCTCGACCGACCGGCCCTCGGCCGCGTGGTATTTGCGGACGTGCTGGCGCGTCGGCAGCTCGAGGCGCTCCTGCACCCGCTCGTGCGAACCGGTGTCGAGGCCTTCTTCGCGCTGCTGCCGCCGGGCGTGGTCGGGGTGGCCGAGGTGCCGTTGCTGTACGAGTCCGGGTGGGTCACCTCCTTCGACAAGACAGTGGTGATCGCGTGCCGCCCGTCGACCCAGCGGGCTCGCCTGGTCCTGCGGGACGGGCTCACCGAGGCTGCCGCGGATCAGCGGCTCGCCGCTCAGTGGCCCATCGATGACAAGGCGCGTCTGGCCGACGCGGTCGTGGTCACCGAAGGGTCCATGGCGGCCACACTCGCACAGGCCACGCGGCTGGCCAGGTGGATCACAGGTCCGTCGAGTCGCGTGTAACCGGCCCGATGCGCTCCTCGACAAAGCTGTTCCATTCGTGACAGTGCGGGCACTGCCAGAGCAACTCCGTGCTGCGATAGTGGCAGCGCAGGCACACATGCGGATCGAGGTAGAACACAGCGGCCTTGGCATGCCGCACGTAGCGTTCGACCGACGCGCGGTCGAGCGCCATATGGAGCAGCAGATCCCAGATGGCTTCGTGTACGGTGAGGCCGTGGGGATTATGGCTGAGCGCCTCGAGATACTGTTCGAGCGCCTGCCCAGACTGGCCGCCGTCGGCCAGCGCGCGTCCGAGCGCCAGCCGGGCCCGCCAGTTCTCCGGGTGCGCAGCGGCGACCCGCCGGCACAGCTCGAGAAAGCGTTCAGGCTGTCCCGCTACGATGTAGGCGGCGCGGAGCCGCTCGAGCACCAGATGGGCGCGATCGGGGCTGCCGTTCACGACGCCTTCCCACACCCGAATCGCCTCTCCGGGCTTGCCTTGACGCTCGAGCGTCTCGCCCAGATTGACCGAGGCGGGCGTGACCGCCGTATCGAGCTCGAGCGCCGCGGAGAAGCGGGCGTGCGCGGCGGACACATCGCCCGACTTCAGCGCGGCAAGACCACGTTCGTTCTCGAGAAAGGCCAGGATCGCCTGGCTCTTGGCGGGCGACTCGGGGCCGGCCATCCCCACCAATTCCTGGCGAACGCGCGCGGCATCGTCCCACTGCCGCTGCTCTTCGTAGACCTTTTCCAGATGCAGGAGGGCATAGGAGTTCGACGGATCGAGCCGGCGAACCTCCTTGAAGGCCTCGACCGCCCGGTCGACGAAGCCGCCGCGCTTGAAGTCGAGACCCAGGCAGAGCATCACGTAGGCGTGCTCGACGCGCGTGAGATTCTGGCGCTGGAGCAGCGACTGGTGTACCTGAATCGCGCGTGAGACCTGGCCGCGCTCGCGGTAGACATTGCCCAGGATGAGATGGATCTCCAGGGCGTCGGCGTCCACGCGTGCTGCCTGGCTCAACTCCTCGATGGCCAGATCGATCTGATTGGCCACGAGGAAGTTCAAGCCGAGGACGTAGTGGTGCGAATCGCGCGCCTTGCGCCGGTCGATCCAGCGGCCGTCGCGCAGCTTGTAGCGCTCCCATGCCTTGCCGGTCGCGACGCCGGCCAGCAGCGCCAGCAGCACCGAGATGAACGGCAGGTACTCGGAGAGCACGATCAGGCGCTGACGCTGGTTACGTCGATGCGGGCCAGGGTGCCGCTCTTCTGAGCGTAGGCGGCGGCAACAAAGCTGGCAAAGAGCGGATGGGGCCGCAGGGGGCGCGACAGGAACTCCGGATGGAACTGCACGCCGAGGAACCAGGGGTGCGCCGGCAGCTCGGCGATCTCCACGAACTTGCCGTCGGGCGAGCGCCCGGAAATCAGCATGCCGTGTTCCCGCAGCGCGGGCTCGTAGATCGCATTGAATTCGTACCGATGCCGGTGCCGCTCCCAGATCGTATCGACGCCGTAGATACGGTGTGCGAGGGAGCCTGGCGCGAGCGCGCACTCGTAGCGCCCGAGCCGCATCGTGCCGCCGAGGTCGTCCACGCCGAGCAGATCACGCAGCTTGTAGATCACCTTGTGCGGCGCGGCCTCGTCGAACTCGGTCGAGTCCGCGCCCTCGAGACCGCAGACGTGCTTGGCGAACTCGACGGTGGCCCACTGGAAACCGTAGCAGATGCCGAAGTACGGCACCGAGTGGACGCGCGCATACTCGGCCGCGCGCATCATGCCGCGGGTGCCGCGGGTACCGAACCCCCCAGGCACGAGCACGGCGTGGGCGCCTTCGAGCAGGCGCGTGCCGCCATCGAGCTCGAGTGCCTCGGCCTCGACCCACTGGATGTTGATGCGCAGCCGATGCGCGAAGCCCCCGTGGTACAGGGCCTCGTTCAAGCTCTTGTAGGAATCTTCGTAACCGGTGTACTTGCCAACGACATGAATCGTGAGTTCGTCGTTGGGGTGTTTGATGTTCTCGACCAGTTGTTCCCAGGCGTGCGTATCACCAGGCGTGACGGGCAGGCCCAACCGCTGCAACACGACGCGGTCGATGCCCTCGGCGCGCAGCGCGAGCGGCACCTCGTAGATGGTCTCGACGTCGCGTGCGGTGATGACCGCTTCCTGGTCGACGTCGCAGAAGAGCGCGATCTTCTGCTTGATGTCGCGATCGAGCGCTCGGTCGGTCCGGCAGAGCAGGATGTCGGGCTGGATGCCGATCGACCGCAGATCCCGCACGCTGTGCTGGGTGGGTTTCGTCTTCAGCTCGCCGGCAGAGCCGATCCAGGGCACCAGCGTCAGATGGATGTAGAGGGTGTGGTCCCTGCCGGCGTCCTGCCTGAACTGGCGAATGGCTTCGAGAAACGGCAGGCTCTCGATGTCGCCCACCGTGCCGCCGATCTCGACGAGCACGACATCGACGTCCTTGCCCACGGCGCGGATGCAGTCCTTGATCTCGTTGGTGATGTGCGGGATGACCTGCACCGTCCGGCCCAGATAGTCGCCACGCCGCTCCTTCTGAATCACCGACATGTAGATCTTGCCCGTGGTCCAGTTGCTGTTACGCGTCGTGGTGGTGTCGGTGAACCGCTCGTAGTGCCCCAAGTCGAGGTCGGTCTCAGCCCCGTCTTCGGTGACGAACACCTCTCCGTGCTGATAGGGGCACATCGTGCCGGGATCGACGTTGATGTAGGGGTCGAACTTCAGCAGCGCGACCTTATGGCCGTGGCCTTCGAGCAGCGCGCCAATCGACGCGGCCGCGAGGCCCTTGCCGAGCGACGACACCACGCCGCCGGTGACGAAGATGTATTTGGTGACACGTGCGGGAGCGCTCATGGAAGTTACACCTTGCGCCGGGCGCGTTCGAGGTCGTCCTGGGTATCGACCGACAGCGACACGTAGGCGCTCTCGACCACACGAATGGAGATGCCGTGCTCGAGCGCGCGAAGTTGCTCGAGCGACTCCGAGATCTCGAGGGGCGAGGGCGGTAGCGCAGCCAGCCTGAGCAGCGTGGCGCGCCGGTAGGCGTAGACGCCGATGTGCGCCGCCGGCCCCGCCCCGGCGGTCGAGCGCGGGTAGGGAATCGCGGCGCGCGAAAAATAGAGCGCACGCCCCTGCAGGTCCCGCACGACCTTCACGAGCTGGGGCGACAGTACGTCTTCGTCGGGCAGCAGTGGCCGGCAGAGCGTGGTCATCTGTTCGGCACGATCGCGTCGCAGCGGCTCGACGAGCGCGTCAATGGCAGCCGGATCGATGAAGGGCTCATCGCCTTGCACGTTGACCACGATGTCGCAGGGCATCTGCGCCGTCAGTTCAGCCAGCCGGTCAGTGCCGGTGAGATGGTCGGCGCGCGTAAGGCAGGCGATACCGCCAAAAGCTTCGACCGCATCGACGATTCGCTGGTCATCGGTGGCCACGATCACGGCGTCGACCTTCGCGAGACTGGCACGGCGGTAGACGTGCTCGACCATGGGCCGGCCGTGAATGGGAGCGAGAGGCTTACCGGGAAGGCGGGACGAATGATACCGAGCCGGAACGATGGCGACCACCGAAGTTTCCGTCAGTCCGGCCGGCAGTCTGCCTGGAACAGCGGGCACGACGAATCATACCATAGTGCACACATCGGCAGATTTCGTCGGAACGAGCGCCCGGGACCGATATCATGGCGGAGCGATGCTCACCATTTCCTTTCGTGCTCTCGGCGTACTGCTGTCCGGTGCCGCGCTTGTGGGCTGGTTGGCTGGCTCCGTGCTGAGTCCCCCCGCGGCCGTCACACAGGCGCCTCCTCGGCCGGGGACCGGACCGATTGTGCGCCCCACACTGCCGCGTCTGGCCTGGCCGGCCACCATTCGCGCCGTGGCGCGCCCTGTGCCCTCGCGAAATCCGTTTACGTTCCGGGCCAGTCCGCGCTCGGCCAGTGAGGCACCGCGTGTGCCCGCAGCCGCGCGCGAGCTTGCAGCGACAGAGGCGGCCGAGGCGGAGGTCAGCACTGCAGCGTCCGACACGGGCTCTCACTGGCGCCTCTCCGGCATCGCCGCCAGTGAGAACGGGGAGGTGGTGGCCGTGATCGCCGGCGGGGGAGACGTGCACTTGATGCGCGCCGGCGACACCCTGCCGGGCGGAGATGACGTGGTGGAGGTCGGTCTGGACCACGTCGTGATACGGACGGCCGCCGGCGTGGTCACGCTGCGCCTACCGTAGTCTTGACAACGGTCGCGAGGGGGCGCGCGGTCAATCACCCGAAGCTCCGCTGGCTTCGATGCGGTCGCCTGTGGCGCGTGTCGCCGACCTGACGGCCTCGAATCTGTCGACGAGGGCGCTCCGTTGACCTGACTCGACCGTTATAATGTGAAGCTTGTGTGGGGCAGTCGGTCCGTGGCCGATCGGTCGCTCGCGAATGTAGGGCCCGCGCACCATCGGTGGTGCAAACCGGTGTTTCGTTCGACTTCGCGCGGCTCGAAGGCATGTTCGCGAGGTCTTATCCACAGGGTTTTCCACAGAACGTGTGAACATCCGGATCGCGAACGGTAGGTGCCTGACCTAATCGCCGTATCGCGTCGGATTCTGGAGCGTAGCGATGAATCGAAAAGTGACAGTGGTAGGTGGCGGCGGCGCCGTCGGCGCGACGGTGGCACGTGCGGTCGCGCAGAAGGAACTGGCCGATGTCGTGATAGTGGACATCGCCGAGCAGAAGGCGGCGGGGATCGCCCTCGACATCTACCAGTCGTGCCCGATTGGTGGCTCGGCGGCCAAGGTGATCGGCGTTGGCGCGACCGATGAGGGCTTCGCGCACACCGCCAACTCCGACGTTGTCGTCATCACCTCGGGCGTACCGCGCAAGCCCGGCATGAGCCGCGACGACCTGCTCGCCGTCAACTACAAGATCATGCAGGACGTCACGGCGCAGATCGTCAAGTACTCACCCAGCTGCATCATCGTGCCGGTGGCCAACCCGCTCGACGCGATGTCGCAGGCGGTCTATCGGCTGAGCGGTTTCCCGCGCGAGCGCGTGATCGGCATGGCCGGCGTGCTCGACTCGGCCCGCATGCGCACCTTCGTGGCCATGGAGCTCAACGTCAAGGTGTCCGACGTGACGTGCTTCGTGCTCGGCGGCCACGGCGACACCATGGTGCCGTTGCCGCGTCTGTCCACGGTAGCCGGCGTGCCGCTGACCGAACTGGTGGCGATGGGCCACCTCACGCAGGCCAGGCTCGACGAGATCTGCCTGCGCACCGCCAACGGCGGCGCCGAGATCACCAAGCTCGTCGGCACGAGTGCCTGGTATGCACCTGGGGAGGCGGCTGCGGCCATGGTCGAGGCGATTCTGAAAGATCAGAAGGCCATCATGCCGTGCTCGGTGTTCCTCGAGGGCGAGTACGACATCCACGATCTCTTCGTGGGCGTGCCCGTGAAGCTGGGCGCTGGCGGCGTCGAGCAGATTATCCAGGTCAACCTGACCGAGGCCGAGAAGGCTGCCCTGCACAAGTCCGCGGGCGCCGTGAAGGAACTCGTCGACATCATCAAGGTCTGAGGACGTCCAGTGAAGATTCACGAGTATCAGGCCAAAGCCATCCTGGCAAAGTACGGCGTTCCGGTGCCGAAAGGCGAGGTGGCGGTCACGCCGCAGGAGGCCGTCGACATCGCCAAGCGGCTCGGCAGCCCAGTGGCCGTGGTGAAGGCGCAGATTCATGCCGGCGGACGCGGCAAGGGCGGCGGCGTGAAGGTGGCCAAGGGACTGGACGCGGTGGAAGAGCACGCCAAGGCCATCCTTGGCATGCAGCTCGTCACGCACCAGACCGGCCCGGTTGGTCAACGCGTGGGGCGAGTGCTGGTCGAGGAAGGACTCGCGATCAAGCGTGAGCTCTACGTGGGCTTGCTGGTGGACCGCTCCACGCAGAAGCCGGTCTTCATGGCCAGCGCCGACGGCGGTATGGACATCGAGGAGGTAGCGGCGAAGACGCCGGAGCGGATCCACAAGGCGTTCATCGAGCCGGGCATCGGCCTGGCGCCATTCCAGGCACAGCAGCTCGCCTTCGCCATCGGCCTGACCGGTGACGACGTGAAGAAGGCCACCAAGATCATGCTGGCGTTCTACCAGGCCTTCATCGCCTCGGACGCGTCGCTGCTCGAGATCAACCCGCTCATCGTCACCGAGAGCGGCGACCTGCTCGCGCTCGACGCCAAGATGACCATCGACGACAACGCGTTGTATCGCCACGCGGATTTCCGCGACCTGCGCGATCTGAGTGAGGAGGATCCCCTCGAGGTCGAGGCGTCGAAGTTCGCGCTCAACTACATCCGTCTCGACGGCAACATCGGCTGCATGGTGAACGGCGCCGGCCTGGCGATGGCCACCATGGACATCATCAAGTTGTCGGGCGGCCTGCCCGCCAACTTCCTCGACGTGGGCGGCGGCGCCAACGCCGAGCAGATTCGCAACGCCTTCAAGATCCTGATGTCGGACACCAACGTGAAGGCGGTGCTCATCAACATCTTCGGCGGCATCCTGCGCTGCGACGTCCTGGCCGCCGGCGTGATTGCGGCGGTGAAGGAACTGGGCGTGCCCGTGCCAATTGTGATTCGCATGAAGGGCACCAACGTGGACGAGGGCAAGAAGATGCTGGCCGAGAGCGGACTCAACTTCACCAATGCCGACACCATGGCCGATGCGGCCGACAGTGTCGTGGCCCTCGCCGGAGGGGCCCACTAATGGCGGTTCTTCTCGACGCCAACACCCGTCTCATCGTGCAGGGCATCACCGGCCGCGAGGGCACGTTCCACGCGAAGGCCGCCGCGGCGTATCACACCAACGTGGTCGGCGGGGTGACGCCCGGCAAGGGCGGCACGACGCACGAGGGCTGGCCGGTATTCAACACCGTGGCCGACGCCGTGACGCAGACTGGCGCCAACGCGTCGGTGCTCTTCGTGCCGCCGCCGTTTGCGGCCGACGCCATTATGGAAGCGGCCGACGCCGGCGTCGGCCTGGTCGTGTGTATCACCGAGGGCATCCCGGTCGTCGACATGCTCAAGGCCATGACGTTCCTGCAGGCCCGTCCGGGCACTCGCCTCATCGGGCCCAATTGCCCCGGCATCATCTCGCCGGGTATGGGCAAGGCGGGCATCATCCCCGCGAATATCTGCAAGGAAGGACGCATCGGCATCGTGTCGAAGAGCGGAACGCTCACCTACGAGGCGATCGCCCAGTTGACTCGGGTCGGGCTCGGGCAGTCCACCTGTATCGGCATTGGCGGTGACCCGCTGATCGGCACCACCCACATCGACGCGCTCGAGCTCTTCCAGGGCGATCCGGAGACCGACGCCGTGATCATGATTGGCGAAATCGGCGGGTCGGCCGAGGAAGAAGCGGCGGTGTGGATCAAGGCGCACTTCACCAAGCCGATTGTGGCGTTCATCGCGGGTCAGACGGCCCCGCCGGGACGCCGCATGGGCCATGCAGGGGCCATCATCGCCGGCGGGCAGGGCACGGCCGCCGAGAAGATGGCCGCGCTCACGGCTGCTGGCGTCACAGTGGTCAAGAGCCCTGCCGATATGGGAGACTCCCTGGTGAAGGCACTCGCGAAGTGATCGCATTCGGTTTCTGCAGCCGCTCGTTTACGGGCTTTATTGCCCGCAGGGGCGTGGTGTAGGCCGAATCCGAGCCGAGTCGGACGCGCATCCCGCCGCCCCAGCCAGATGGCTCGGGCGGCGGTTTCTTTTTCGGGAGCTGGCACTATGACCCTACGGGACCTGGCGGACCTGCGGAAGGCGCTCGACGATCTGGACAAGGTGCTCCTGCACGCCCTGGGGGAGCGCACGCGGCTCACCCGCGAGATTGCGGGTGTCAAGGCCGACACCGACCATCCGGTGCGTGACCAGGCGCGCGAGGCGGCGCTTGTTGCTCATCGCTCGGCGTATGGCGAACGTCTTGGGCTGGACCCGGCGCTGGTCCGGCGCATCTATCACGAGATCATCGAGGACTCGGTGCGCCGCCAGCGCGATTGGCTGCAGACGCCGGACGATCCGGGCGACGCGCCGTGGACGGTGGCATACCAGGGCACCGAAGGCTCGTACGGCCACGAGGCTGCACAGCGGCACTTCGGCGTGGAGCGCCGGGCGATCACCTTCCGGGCCTACCGATCGTTCCGCGACACGCTCGAGGCCGTGCAGCGTGGAGACGCCCACCGCGCTATCGTGCCCATCGAGAACAGCACGGCGGGCTCGGTGCACGAAGTCTACGACCTGCTCTTCAAACTCAATCTGGCGATGGTCGGCGAGGAAATTCTGCCGGTCCGGCACTGCTTGCTCGGCGTTCCGGGTGCCACGGTCGAGGGCCTGACCCACGTCCACTCCCACCCACAGGCGCTTGCCCAGTGCAGCGAGTACCTGGCCGGGCTCGAGGGCGTCGAAGCCGAGGCTGCCGGGAACACCGCGCTCGCCGCGGCGCGCGTGGCGGAACGAGGCGACCCGGCGCACGGCGCCATCGCCAGCAACGATGCGGGCGACCGCCACGGTCTGGTCGTGCTGGCGCGCGAGATCGCCAACCAGGCCATCAACCTCACGCGGTTTGTCATGGTGGCGGCGACGCCCGTGGACGCGAGTCCGCTCGTCGCCTGCAAGATCTCGGTCGTGTTCGGCACCAGGCACGAACGCGGCGCGCTGGTGCGCTGCCTGAACGTGCTGGCCGAGGAGGGGCTGAGCCTGACGAAGCTGGAGTCGCGGCCCATTCCAGGGACGGCCTGGGAATACGTGTTCTACGTGGATATCGAAGGCCACCTCAGTGAGCCCAGGGTGCAGTCGGGGCTCGCCGGCCTGGCCGCCGCCACCCAGTTTCTGCGCGTGCTCGGCTGCTATCCGCAGGCGGTCACTGGAGGCGAAGGAGCGCCGGGCCTGTCCCAGGTATAATTCACCGGGTATGCAACGTACATTTGCCATCATCAAACCAGATGCAGTCCGTGCCGGATCGTTGGGGAAGATTCTCGCCCGCGTCGAAGCCGAGGGATTTGCCGTGCGGGCCGCCCGCATGATCCATCTGTCGAAGGGCGAGGCCGAAGGCTTCTACCACGTGCACGCCGCACGGCCGTTCTTCGCCGCGCTGACCGACTTCATGTCGTCGGGCTCGTGCCTCGTGCTCTGCCTCGAGGCGCCCGATGCCATCAAGAAGTGGCGCGACCTGATGGGCGCGACCGATCCGGCCAAGGCCGAGGTCGGCACGCTCCGCAAGGAGTTCGGCGCGTCAATCGACAACAACGCCACGCACGGATCGGATGCCCCGGAGACGGCCGCGTTCGAACTGGGCTACTTCTTCCGCGGGATGGAACTCCGCTAGTTCCACCGGTGGGTCCACTGCTGGTCGTCGTCGGACTCGTGGTGGCCGCGGTTGGCGGTCTTGTTTGGCTCGGGGTGCCGTTTGGGCGGCTGCCCGGGGACATCGCCGTCAAGCGCGACGGATTCCAACTATACGTGCCGATCACGACGTCTCTGCTCGTGAGCGGCGCCTTCATGCTGGTGAGCTGGCTGCTGCGCCGCTAGGTGGAGCCGCACGCCGTGGAGATCGGGGGGGGCGATGGCCATCAAGAGCGATCGGTGGATTCGGCGCATGGCGCTCGAGCACGGCATGATCGAGCCGTTCGAGGACCGCCAAGTGCGCGCCGGCGTGGTGTCGTACGGACTCTCCTCATACGGGTACGACACCCGGGTTGCCGACGAGTTCAAGGTGTTCACGAACGTCTACAACACCGTGGTCGATCCCAAGAACTTCGACCCGAAATCGTTTGTCGACATCAAGGCGAGTGCGTGCATCGTGCCGCCGAATTCATTTGCGCTCGCGCGGACGATCGAGTACTTCCGCATTCCTCGTGACGTGCTGACGGTGTGCCTGGGCAAGTCCACCTACGCGCGGTGCGGCATCATCGTGAACGTGACGCCGTTTGAACCCGAGTGGGAAGGCCACGTCACGATCGAGATCTCGAATACCACGCCGCTGCCCGCCAAGATCTACTCGAACGAGGGCATAGCGCAGGTGCTGTTCTTCCAGAGCGACGAGCCGTGTGAAGTGTCCTACAAGGACAAGGCCGGGAAGTACCAGCACCAGCGCGGCGTGACGCTGCCGAAGATCTAGGGACTAGGGACTGGGGACTGGGGCTCGTCACGAGCCTGCGACGAAACGACGATGATACGGACACACAAGGGCACGACCCCGACGGTGGATACGACGGCGTTTGTCGACCAGTCGGCGCAGGTGATCGGCGACGTGCACATCGGGGCTGAGTCGTCGGTCTGGATGAACGTCGTCATTCGCGGCGACGTGCACCACATTCGCATCGGCCGGCGTTCGAACATCCAGGACCTCACGATGGTCCACGTCATGCGCGGCACACATTCCACGGTCATCGGCGACGAGGTCACCGTGGGCCACTCGGCCGTGCTGCACGGCTGCACGATTGAAGACCGGGTCCTCATCGGCATGGGCGCGATGCTGTTGAACGGCTCGCACGTCGGCGCCGACTCGATCGTCGCGGCTGGGAGCCTGGTCACCGAGGGCACGCGGATTCCGCTGCGATCGCTGGTGATGGGCCGGCCGGCCCAGGTGAAACGCTCACTCACCGACGAGGAAGTAGCCGAGATCCGGTGGTATGCCGACAACTACGTGGCCTACCGGCTCGACTACCTCGCCGAGGCCGCAGCCATGAAGGAGCGCGGCTGATGCCGGTCTCCACCAAGCCCGCGCGCGGGATGCGCGACTTC